>CANCRC010000083.1 GCA_947380435.1 Chitinophagaceae bacterium | reverse complement strand
TTGAATGTAAATGTGGTGGGCAAGTTTTTAAAAAATATTCGATCTATTGATATTGTATCGGTAGCCTTTGCTTTTTTAATTATTCCAAGTGCGCTCATTTTGTATATGACTGGTTATTTTAGTATGTCCTTTAATACCCCCGGTTTTCAAGAAGCAAGTTTAGCAGGTATTGTTTTAGGCGTAGTTGGCACATCTATTGCCTCTATTTTATTTTATATGCTTATTAAAAGATCTACTATTATTTTTGCCTCCATGGTAACTTATGGCATTCCTATAATAGCAGTGGCCTGGGGCCTGTATTTTGGTGAGTCTATTTCCGTATTACAAATAGGTAGCCTACTCATTATACTAGCAGGGGTGTATATAGTAAATAAGCCCCAACAGGCTTAGTGTTAGGGCTTATTTAATTTTATAAAACTTAATACGATTATATAAAGCTCAAGATAAAGATGAATGACAGTCTTTTAAACAGTCATGATTTCTTTTTCCTTTGATTCTAAATGTTTTTCTACTAGGGCAATATGCTTATCTGTAATAGATTGTATTTCATCTTCCGCGCCTTTACAAATATCTTCACTCAAACCCTCTTTTTGTAATTTCTTTACTTGCTCAATATGATCGCGTCTAATATTACGAATGGATACCTTACTTAGTTCTCCTTCTGCACTTGCCTTTTTAAACAATTCTTTTCTTCTTTCTTCTGTTAAAGGAGGCGTGAATAATCTTATTTGTACTCCATCGTTTTGCGGCGTAATACCAATATTGGCAGCCATGATGGCTCTTTCAATTAAGGCCAACATATTTTTTTCCCAGGGTTGAATACTTAGGGTTCTACTATCTAATACCTGCACATTACCCACTTGGCTAATAGGTGTGGGTGTGCCATAATAGTCGACATTGATGCCCTCTAAAATAGAAGGGGAAGCCTTGCCCGCTCTAATTTTAGAAATCTCAATTTCTAAATGATTAATGGCCTTTTTCATCCCTGCTTCGGCATTACCGGTAACTTTCTTTAATTCTTCTGACATACTAATTCATTGAGGCTACAAAGCTAATAAATCCTAGCTATTGTTGATAAGTCTTTTTTTGGGCTTTTTCCTAGATTTTCGGCGCAAATTAGCCCACGAATTCTATCTTTGCCCTCAACTGAATAGCTATGAATAAATCTACTGCAGAATTAACAAAGATTACCTCTCAAATTAGAAGAGATATTGTAAGAATGGTACATGCGCAACAAAGCGGACACCCAGGTGGTTCTTTAGGTTGTGCCGATTTCTTAACAGCACTTTATTTTAAAGTCATGAAAATTGATACCAACTTTTCAATGGATGGTATCAATGAAGACATTTTCTTTTTATCGAATGGTCATATCTCTCCTGTTTTTTATTCTGTATTAGCAAGGTCTGGTTATTTTGATGTAAAAGAATTAGCTAGTTTTAGAAAAATTAATTCAAGACTACAAGGTCATCCTACTACGCATGAAAAATTACCAGGCATAAGAATTGCCAGTGGTTCTTTAGGACAAGGATTAAGTGTTGCTATTGGTGCCGCCTTAACTAAAAAATACAATAAAGACAATCGTACTATTTATAGCCTTCATGGCGATGGTGAATTACAAGAAGGACAAATTTGGGAAGCAGTAATGTTTGCTGCACATAATAAAGTAGATAATTTAATAGCTACAGTGGATGTGAATGGCCAACAAATTGATGGTCCATTAAGTAAAGTATTGTCACTAGATAGTTTAGAAGATAAATTCAAAGCCTTTCATTGGACCGTTTTACATATGGACGGACATGATATGGAAAATATAGTAGCTACACTGGATAAAGCTAAATCTCTAACAGGACAAGGCAAGCCTATTTGTATTTTAATGAAAACTGAAATGGGTAAGGGTGTTGACTTTATGGAAGGTAGTCATGAGTGGCATGGTATTGCACCTAACGATGAGCAACTTACTAAAGCATTAGGGCAATTAGAAGAAACCCTTGGAGATTATTAATTTATTCTAAGATTTTATAAAATATAAATCTTAGAATAAATCTCTCTTTTTGATTTTTTTTAGTTTCTCCTATCATAATAAATTAAGTCTAATTTATTATGTCATTTCACTAACTTATTTTTTCAAACAGACGCGCTGAGGCCTTACGCGCTGGAATCCATCCTGCTGCAATAGCAATCATCATTACTAATAGTATAATGGCTATATAATCTTCTGCCATAGGTTTTACCGGATAATAATCTATTACAAAAGAATTACCTCCCAGTTTGATAAAATGAAATTTGTTTTGCAACCAGCAAAATAAACTAGCCAAACCTCCGCCAATAAAGGCGCCCATAAAGGCCATGATGCCCGATAACATTAAAAATATTTTTTGAATATCCCAAGGCCTAGCACCCATAGCATGTAGCACATGAATGTCTTTTTGTTTTTCTAAAACGAGCATGGTTAAGGCACCTACTAAATTAAAAGAAGCCACTACCATAATTAAAGCAAGTATGGCAAAGATGATCCACTTTTCCATTTGCATAATTTTATAGAGATCGGCATTTTGTTGATACTTATCTCTTACTTGAAAATTTTGTCCTAATTGTTTTTTAAGCGAACTCATCACAACATTTAACTTATCGGGCAGGACCGAAATTTCAATAGCAGAATACTGATTAGAATCTAAATCGAATAAATACTGGGCAAAAGGATAATTCGTAAAAACATATTGATCGTCAAATTCTTGTTGCACGGAAAAGGCGCCTCCTTGCACAGCAGTCAAATTATTTAATTGATTGATATTGGTAAACCCTTTGCCAGACCTATTCACCGCAAATAATTGTAAAGTGTCTCCAATAAAAGAGCGAAACAAGCCCAGCTTCTGTTCCACACCAATACCTAATAACAAAATGGGATTTTCTAAATTACCCATAATGTACTGGCCACGTTTCATGTACTTGGCTACATTATTTATTTTACTGTAATTTTTATCTACTCCTTTCACGAGCACTACCGATTGCAAATCGCCCTTCACGAGTAAGGCTCTACTTTCTACAACCTTGCTTACGACCTTCACCCCCTCTATGTTTTTTATTTTTTCAAAAGGGGCATCTTGCATGCTAAAAAATTTACCCTGCACAGGTGTCACGCGTACGTCGGCATAAAAGTCGGCGTACAAGCCTTTGACTACTTCAGTAAAACCATTGGAAACACTTAGTACAATAATAAGAGCGGCTGTACCTACTGCAATGGCTACAACACTTACCCATGCAATCATTTGAATTGCTTGAAAATTATATTTTCCTCTAAAATAACGCCATGCAAATAAAAAATGCACTTATAAATTTTTTAGGATCTCGTCCATTTTAAAAACATAATCTAAGGTATCATCCAAGTAAAATTGCAATACAGGAATACGTCTTAATTGATGCTTCATGGTATCAGAAAGATGCTTCTTGATTTCCCATGCCTGTGATTGAATTTTCTTAAAAGAGGCTTCTGTATCCTTTACCTGAAATAAACTCAAATAAATTCTAGCCTCTAATAAATCGGGGGTCACTTTAACCGAGGAAATGGAAATCATCCCCCCCTGTATATTTGTAAGCCCTAATTTTAAAAAGATATCGTTAAGGGCGCTCTGAATAGCCCCGGCCACCTGTTTTTGTCTTTTTCCTTCTTCCATAATCAAAATCGTTGATTCGCTGTAAAATTAGTTACTTTGCTCATTATTCTGAGGGAATAATTCTGAATATGAAGAAATTTATTCGCATCATAAGTTATATCAGAGAATACAAGGCCTATATGGCTTGGTATAGCCTATTTATTACCTTATCTATAGTCTTTGGCTTG
The DNA here is from genome assembly GCA_947380435.1 of Chitinophagaceae bacterium. Taxonomy (GTDB): domain Bacteria; phylum Bacteroidota; class Bacteroidia; order Chitinophagales; family Chitinophagaceae; genus Sediminibacterium. The sequence goes on along the minus strand of CANCRC010000083.1, from coordinate 5,134 downwards.
TTTTCCTTGGGTATGCTCATGCCCTTTATGGACCTTATATTTGGAAGCAGCGAATTAACAGGTGTTGTCAAAACCGCAACTGCAGCAAGCGGGTCTGCGAATATCAAAGAAATCATTTATGGCTTTTTACAAAACAGCATAGCGAGGCATGGAAAAGTAACTGCCCTAGGCTGGATTTGTTTAGCGATAGTCATTACCATTTTCTTAAAGAATCTCTTTCTTTATTTATCTTATTATTTTTTAGCCCCTATAAGAAATGGAGTAACGCGTAAATATTCCAGACTCTTGTATGAAAAAATATTACAATTACCTATTGGCTATTTTACCGAACAACGCAAGGGAGATATCTTAAGTAGATCCTCCAACGATATTACTGAATTAGAAAATTCTGTGATTGGTGCACTAGAAGGTTTAATTAAGGAGCCTTTAAATATTATAGGCATACTTATTTTCTTATTTATTATAAGTGCAAAACTTACTTTATTTGTTTTTATTTTATTACCCCTAGCAGGACTCATTGTAGGACGCATTGGTAGAAGTTTGAAAAAACATACCAATAAAGCCCAAGTTAAATGGGGTGAGATTTTATCTCAGATGGAAGAAACATTAACAGGCTTAAGAATTATCAAAGCTTTTAATGCAGAAGGCAGAGTGAAAAAACAATTTTTTGGAATGGTGGATGAGATTTTCCATATCAAAAATAAAATTTTAAACCGACGCGACTTAGCCTCTCCTATTTCTGAAACCTTAGGTGTAATTATTTTATGTGGGGTATTATGGTTTGGTGGTCAATTGGTTTTAAGTGGTGAAATATTGAATGGTGGCTCCTTTATAGCTTATGTAGCTTTGTTCTCTCAAATAATAAACCCTTCTAAAGCCTTATCCCAAGCAGCTTACAACGTGACAAGAGGTAATGCTACCTTGGATAGGTTAAATGAAATTTTAGAAGCGCCTTTAACAGTAGAAGAGCCTACTAGCCCCATTCAAATTACTGAATTTAAGCAGTCTATTCAATTTGAGAATGTTCAATTCTTATACCAAGACGCTTCCATATTAAAAAATATAAACCTAACAATAGAAAAAGGCAAATCGGTCGCATTGGTAGGCTCCTCGGGTGCAGGTAAAAGTACCTTGGCCGATTTAATTCCGCGCTTCCACGATGTAAGTGCAGGTAATTTATATATTGATGGAAAAAATATTAAAGACTATAGTTTACATAGTTTAAGAAGTTTAATAAGCATTGTTACCCAAGAGCCTATTTTATTTAATGACACCATCGCAGCCAACATTGCCCTAGGTAAACCAGATGCAACCGAGGCAGAAATTATGGAAGCTGCTAAAATTGCGAATGCTTACGATTTTATTATTAAAAAAGAAGGTGGCTTTCAAAGCATGATTGGTGATAGAGGTAGCAAACTAAGTGGTGGCGAGCGTCAGCGCTTAACCATTGCCCGTGCGGTATTAAAGAACCCTCCTATTTTAATTTTAGATGAAGCTACATCTGCACTGGATACTGAAAGCGAAAAGCTAGTGCAAGAAGCCATTAATAATATGATGCAAAATAGAACCTCTATTGTCATTGCACACAGACTCTCTACTATTCGTCACGCAGATGAAATTATTGTTCTACAAAAAGGAGATATTGTTGAAAGAGGTAATCATGATGCACTGATTGCGCAGAACGGATATTACCGCAAGCTAATTGAAATGCAAGAAGTGAAATAAGTAAAAATTAAAACAAGTACAAAAGTTTTAAAAATAATATTTACAAAAAAACCCGATAAATTTTATCGGGTTTTTTATATAGAACAACTGAATGTTTCATCTTCTATTGATCGCTGCTATTTTTTACATAACCCAATTTTGCTTCTAAGCTTAAAGTAGCATGAGGCACAGCACGTAAACGGGCTTTGTCTATCAAACGGCCTGTTACTCTACAAATACCATAGGTTTTGTTTTCAATACGCATTAAGGCTTTTTCTAAATGGTCTATAAAAGTAATTTGTCTTGAAGCCATTTGACCTAACTGCTCTCTTTCCATGCTAACACTACCATCTTCCATTGTCATGTATCTAGCATCGTCATTATCTCCGCCTAATTCATCCTTGCGTGTAATAATTCCTTGTAAGTAAACTAATTCTTTTTTAGCAGCATCTAATTTCTTAGAAATTAAATCTTTGAACTCTTTTAATTCTGCATCGGAATATTTAACTAAAGTGTCTGTTGATCTTTCTACTTCTTTTCTTCTTTCCATTGGAACATAACCTGGTTGATAAGGCACGCTATTTTTAGCACCAATTTTTGGTACTTTAATATCCTTAATGGGTTCTGCTACTTTACGCACTGGCTTTACCGGTGGCGTTGGAATTTTAGGAACCGGTTTTGCAGGAGGAACATATTTTTCAACTGGCTTAGCGACAGGTTTAACGATTGATTTTGCTGGCGCCTTTACAGGAACTGCTTTTTTTATAGGGGCTTTAATAGGAGTTGCTTTTTTTAAAGGTGCTTTAACGGGTACCGGTTTTTTTACAGGGGCTGCTTTTTTAGGAACAACCTTTTTAACGGGTGCCGCTTTTTTTGGAGCTTGTTTTGCAGGAGCTGCTTTTTTAGGCGCTACCTTTTTAGCAGGAACTGCTTTTTTGGGTCCTGCCTTTTTTGCAGGAGCTGCTTTTTTAGCAGGAGTAGCCTTTTTTACGGGTGCCGCTTTTTTAGGAGCTGCTTTTTTAGCAGGGGCCGCCTTTTTGGGTGCTGGTTTTTTTGTAGGCATATTTATCCTTTTTGTCTAACTGAAATTCTTAATTTGTGATCATTTATGTCAACTTCTACCCCCTCTTTCAAGACCGGTAGGAAGTCTATTTGGACTGCGAGAATTTCGCGGCAAATATAGCCCGAAAATTGAATAATGGACTCCTTCAAGTCTGTATTATCCTCAATTTCAAGCAAAATCTTGTCTGTAAGCTCAAAATTACTCTCTTTTCTAATGTTTTGGACCCTATTTACCAGCTCTCGGGCATGTCCTTCCTTCAATAACTCGGAGCTAATGGTAATATCCAAGGCCACCGTAAGGGCATTTTTGACAGCCACGCTCCAACCAGGTATATCTTCTGCTATAATATCTACCTCATTGATTAGCAAGTCTATAGTCTCTCCCTCGATGTCTAAGGCTAATTTCCCCTCTTTTTCCAAGCTAGTAATTTGAGCCTGAGATAAATTGGCAATGACTGCCGAGGCTTGTTTCATTTTAGTACCCAACTTAGCACCCAATAATTTGAAATTGGCTTTCACCTTTTTACTAATCACCCCCTCCGTCTCAGTTATATAATTAATTTCTTTAACGTTTACCTCGGCAAGTATTAACTCTTCCATTAATTCAATGGCCTTTTTCGTGGCTGGATCTAAAACAGGAATGAGTATTTTTTGCAAAGGCTGACGCACTTTGATATTCACTTTTTTTCTTATAGATAAGACTAAAGAACAAATATCCTGCGCCATTTGCATTCTTGTCTCTAAAGCAGTGTCAATTTTAGTAGTATCTGCAATAGGGAAAGGAGCATGATGAATAGAACTATAATTATGTTTTTTAGTAACACTATTTAAATTTCTAAAAACTTGATCACAGAAAAATGGCGCAATAGGAGCCATTAATTTTGTAATGGTTTCAATACACTCATATAAGGTTTGATAAGCTGCAATTTTATCTTGGGTATAAGTACCTTTCCAAAAACGTCTGCGACATAATCTCACATACCAGTTGCTTAAATGCTCGTCTACAAAAGTTTCAATAGCACGACCTGCAGTGGTGGGTTCAAAATCGTCCATGGAAGTAGTCACTGTTTGTACTAATGTATGTAAAGAAGAAATGATCCAACGATCAATCTCTGGTCTTTGGTCTAATGGAATAGTTTCTTGTTCAAAATGGAAATTATCTACATTGGCATACAAAACAAAAAACTGATAGGTATTGTATAAAGTACCAAAGAATTTTCTTTGTACTTCTTGTATACCAGACATATCAAATTTTAAATTATCCCAAGGAGAGGCATTGGTCACTAAATACCAACGCGTTGCATCTGCACCATATTTTTCAATAGTTTCAAAAGGGTTCACCACATTACCTAAACGCTTACTCATCTTATTGCCATTCTTATCCAAGACTAAGCCATTACTCATCACCGCCTTGTAAGCAACACTATCAAAAAGTAAAACACCTAATGTATGTAAAGTATAAAACCATCCACGTGTTTGATCTACGCCTTCACAAATAAAATCGGCAGGGAAGGCTTGTCCTTTGTCTATTAAGTCTTTATTTTCAAAAGGATAATGCCACTGCGCATATGGCATGGCACCAGAATCAAACCATACGTCTACTAAATCAGACACACGCTTCATGGCTTGACCACTTGCACTTATAAGTTCAATTTGATCTACATAAGGTTTATGTAAATCCACGTCTAACTTACCGTCTACTATTTTTAAATCAACCGCCTTGTTCAAACCTTTTTCTTTGGCAGCTAAAAATCCTTTGGTTAATTCTTCAATCGAACCTATACAAACTTCCTCTGTACCATCTTCCGTTCTCCATATTGGAAGCGGTGTGCCCCAATAACGGCTACGAGATAAATTCCAGTCCACCATATTTTCCAACCAATTACCAAAACGACCTTCACCTGTACTCTTTGGCTTCCAATTAATGGTTTTATTTAATTCTACCAGTCTGTCTTTCACAGCCGTGGTTTTAATAAACCATGCATCTAATGGATAATAAAGGATGGGCTTATCTGTTCTCCAGCAATGCGGATAATTATGTTCGTATTTTTCAACCTTAAACGCGCTGTTTTCTTTTTTCAACTTTACAGAAATATCAACGTTCACATCCTGATAGTCTTTTTCATCTTTGTAATTTTTTACAAAGCGGCCGCTAAATTCTCCCACACCTTCTACAAATTTTCCCTCTCTATCTACTAGCGTAATAATACCTAAATTATTTTTTTGTCCTACCTTATAATCATCTGCACCAAAAGCCGGGGCAGTATGTACAATACCCGTTCCATCTTCGGTAGTTACAAAATCGCCCAGTATTACTTTAAAAGGCACTGCATCTGGTGTTATTTCCAGTATTTTCTCCAGTGTATTG
>CANCRC010000082.1 GCA_947380435.1 Chitinophagaceae bacterium | reverse complement strand
CATTTAAATGAATCCAAAAAAGTGGTGTTTCACCAAAGGGGTATAATTCTTTATAAAAATTCTCGTAGTCTTCTTTGGTTAAATCGGCAGGTTTACGAATCCATAAAGGATTGGTATTGTTAATTGGTTTTTCAAGCTCAACATCTGCTGCCTTAACATCTTCAGCCTTGGCCTCTTTCTTCTCCGCATTCGCATCGGTAAAATAAATAGCTACTGGCAAGAATTTACAGAATCGATCCAAGATAGATTTCACACGATTAGCTTCTAAGAACTCGGCACTCTCTTCGTTAATATGTAAAACTATTTTAGTACCGCGGGCACTATAGTCTACTTCATATAATTCATATTCAGTACTACCATCGCAGCTCCAGAAAACACCTGGTGCATCCTTGTGGCTTTTAGAATAGATATCTACTTTTTCACTCACCATAAAGGCGCTATAAAAACCTAAACCAAAATGTCCAATAATGCTAGCGTCTTTGTATTTGTTTACAAATTCTTCTGCACCACTGAAGGCCACTTGGTTAATGTATTTATCTACTTCTTCAGATGACATACCAATACCATTGTCCATAATGGTCAATGTTTTTTCTTTGGCATCTAAAATTACATCTACTCTAAGGTTACCAATATCGCCTTTCACTTCGCCTTTAGAGCTTAATGTTTTTAGTTTTTGGGAGGCATCTACAGCGTTACTTACTAACTCACGTAAAAATATTTCGTGGTCGCTGTAAAGGAACTTTTTAATAATAGGAAAGATGTTCTCTGTCTGAACTCTAATTTGACCTTTTTGCATAGTTCTGTTGTTTAGCTCTATACTAGCAAACAGGGTACCAAAGCCCAAATTCTGCCAAGCTGTCAAGCAATAAGCCGAATGAGGCTAGTTTTTGAGCCAGGCTGCGCCAGTACAGCGCTTCCCCCTAAACAAAATGTCACTTGTGTCTCTAATTAAAATCTGTTTTTCTGAATTGTAAACTGAATAAATTCCAGTTATATCTCCATTATTTTTGGGTATTGAAATGCCAGCAAAATCGGCATATCCGCTAGTTCTAAGATAAATTGTTCCGCCAGCACAAAATTTTAAACTTCTGCTAGCGCCAATTTTATTTTTTTTATCGGCAAAGCTTAAACTAGTATCTGCAGCAGAAAATTCAACATTGGATATTTTAATAAGTCGACCTTGTAAAGTATCTGATAAATTTTTATAAGATACCATTAAAGGTAGGACGCTGCTATTATCTTTTACCACAGTGATAAATTTAGAAAATAAGGTAGCTGGAATTCCAGTTGTCAATAATTGTCCGGAACTAGTATCAACTGCGGCAACCACTTGAACCATCCTTCTGTAATCAGTTAAAAATAAATTCTGCAAATGCAATCTTATAGTTGCTCCAACAGGATAAGTTTGGTATAAAGAACTGCCGTCTAAACTAATTATGATGCCGCCCGATGTATCTTGAATACTGATTGACTTATACAAATTATCATGTTCGTCATTAGCCACAATAGTTGCCTCCAGCGTTATTGATTTAGCTATGGATTCAACTGCACCCATTGTATGTATTTTTCTAAAAGCCCTAATGCTAATTAATGTATCGGTACTATTGCCATTTACAGGCTGCGCATAAGCCGATTGCTTTAAGCAGGCTAAAGAAAAAAATAATAAAATAAAAGCCAATAAAGCAATAAAAAGAGTGAGGGGGAATTTTATGTTCATAAAAATTATTGAATTTGTAATTGAATTCCAACAGCATATGTAACGCCTTGGTCATATAAATATTTAAGAGGGAATTTATTAGGGTTTAAATTAAAATAATCAAATCGAGATTGTTCAAATACCAAAACTGGAATAAGCGTGTTCAATATATTCTTTATACTAAAATTGCAATAGATGGGAAATTTCGTTTTTCCATATTTTATTTCGAAAGATTTAGATATGGCCGCATTTAATACAAATTGATTAGGCAAATAAGTAACATCATGTATGCTTGTATATAGGGGTTGAGTAGCTATTGGATCTAATACCAAAGCAGAGCGCCTATAATAATCATAGCTTATTGCTCTTTTTGCTGCATACACTCCAGTGAGTATAATGCGAGAAGAATAAGTAGGTTGCATTTGAACTGATATAGCCTCTGAAATTTCAGGGCTTGTTGAAGCAGGTAAATATTTCAAACGCAATAATCCTGATTCTACTTTATACATATCATTAGCTAATAAAATCTCGTATAATGGGTTATTTGAAATAAAATAATGCCCAACGTTGAGTGACATTTCAAGCTGAATGATATTAAACAAAACCGTCTCGATAGAAGATTCTAATCCTTGGTAAATACTTTCTTTTTGTCCTGTTATTCCATATACAAAGGAATTATACTTATCATGATAAAAGAATTTTTTTTCAGCATCATTCTTGACTTTTTGAAAATAAGCACTTAACATGATTTTAGTATCAACCCCTCTAAAATATAAAGTTAAGTCAATACCATTTTTTACTAGAGGAAGTAGAAAAGGTGTTTGAAAAGCATGTAAAGATGGATCTAAAAAAACCGCAGACGAATTAGGGGCAAATTGCTGATTAAAAAAAATAGACCTTGCATAAAATCGGCCAGAAAATTTATACAAAACTTGTCCCTTAATCCCCAAAGAAGGAAAAGAAAAAATGGAAGATGTTCCAAGCGAATTGGCCGCAAAAAGTCCATTTTGATTAAATCCTTTTCTTTGGAAAAAATCATTTGCATAATTCAAACCACTTGAAAACTCCCATCTTGGACTGGTTTTTTTAAGCTGAAGCCAGCTCATTGTATGCAATGATTCTAAACGAAAATCAGGTCCCCAGCGCTCGCCTTCTTTAATTTTTTGATCGGGATTTTTTAAATTATTTTGAAAACTATTGACTAGCGCATCGTCTATTACCCACCCATTATAGTTGTAATAAAACTGACCCCCCAATAAATTTTCTACAATATTGTAATAATGAATTTGATCTTTAGCGGCCTGTAGCCCAGTATTCGCAGTCCAATAATTATTAATTTGAAATGAATACATTGCTGACCCACGAGCCAATTGTATATTAGATCTATTTTCATTGATAATATAAAAAGATCTTTTAGAAACAGAAGCCTTGTTTATTTTCTGAATACGATCAAAGTTTATCTGCAAGGCTTGCGGATTGGATTCAAACCATTTTGTTAATTGCCTACTAATATTACTATCCTTACTGTAACTTGGCAGGTAACGATAATAATCAGGTCTAGGGTCTGCAGCAGATGTCCAATCTAATTGTGAAGAACTTTGTTCTCCAAAAGCTAAACCTAAATTCATTTGAAACAAAGCTTTATCCTGCCAACTCTTTTCATATCTGAAAGACAATACAGGCAGATTGTTTTGTTTATGATTGGGGAAATAGGCTTGGCCTTCTGACCATCCCCAACTAGGATTATAATTCCTCAAGTGTGATAATGTATAAGTTTCCAAAACTGAAGGGGACCGCTTGCCTTGATTTGCTTGATTCCACCATAGTGTAAATCCTAAGGAATGATTATTTTTAAATAATTTGTCGATACTAAAAGAAGCCCCCCTTATCTCCTTAAAACCATTTGGCAAGTACCCTTTAGGTGTATTTTGAAAAACTAAAAAAGCAGCTATACTTAAATTATTATGCATTTTCCCAGTACTGTATTGTACATGAGCCTCATTGATATAAGATGCATTGGAAAATCCAGTATGTGCTGCCCATCCCCTTTTAAATAAATTAGCTGAACTGCTTAAATAGCTTGTTCGATAATTTTGGCTATACCCTTCATTAGAATATTCAAGGTTTTCATCTGTTTGTTTGGAATGAAATATTTTGAACATGCCCGTATATGAAAAAGAGGCATTCCATCCATTTAGATTTGAATCCCAGTTAATTCCATTAATAATTGTACTGCTATTATAAGGCTGCCCTCTTGGTATCCAATTAAATACAAAGCCATTGAATTGAGAAAGACTACTAATAACATTTCTATTAGCTTTCAATAAAGTGGGTACCCAATTATAGGTTCTTTCATTTTCATCATAAACCCATTGCTTATTTAATTCATCTTCAGTTTGTGAATAAGCACTAGTAGCCTCTAAAAATAAAAATAGAAATATAAGTACCACACGAATAAGTCTCATCAGTCATTATTGAAAGCACAATTTGTGATTTATATCAATACTAATTATTTCGGTAAATACGCAAATTCTGAATTGAACTTTTATATATACTTACTAAATAAAATGATAACAATTCTATGAAAAAATATTTTTTAATTATTTTGATACTAAATTCCCTTCAGCTACAGGCACAAAATATAATTATAGGATTTTATAACTGTGAAAACTTTTACGATACGACTAATCAAATAAAAGTAATAGATGAAGACTTCTTACCTACCAGCCAGAAAAAATATACAAGCAAAGTATTTGATATAAAATCTAAACATCTTGCAAATGTTATTTATAATCTTGGGAGAATTGATAATAGCAATGGAATTGCAATGATGGGTGTAGCGGAAATAGAGAACAAAGACGTTTTAGAAAAATTAATTGGAGAACCTATCTTACAAAAATACCATTTAAAATATCTGCACTTCGATTCACGAGACCAACGAGGAGTTGATGTTGCACTTATTTATAATCCTTCTTTTTTTATACCTTATCAGTACAAGCCATATTCCTTAACCGATGCCACACATTTTAATGATTATGCTACAAGAGATATCTTATATGTTAAAGGTAGACTGGAGAATCAATGGGTCCATATACTAGTAAATCATTGGCCAAGTAGAAGAGGTGGCGCTTTTCTTTCGAATAGTAAAAGAATTTGGGCTTCCACAGTTTGTAAAAAAATAATGGATAGTGTTTCTTTAATTGATCCTGGAGCGAAATTTATAGTCATGGGAGACTTTAATGACAACCCCAATAATGCCAGTATTAAAAAGCTGGAGCTTTTAAACCCATTCTTAGCTCTTTTTAATAATGGATATGGAAGTATTGCTTTTAGAGACAGCTGGAGCCTATTCGACCAAATCTTATTAAGTAGGCATTGGACTGAAGGCAATAACAAGCTAAACAACTACAAACCAATCATTTACACCATCCCCGACATGATTGAAACCCAGGGTAAATACCAGGGCTACCCCAAAAGAACCTATGATGGAGACCGGTTTAGGGGTGGTTATAGCGATCATTTCCCGGTGGCCCTTATTTTTAAGCCAATTTTGAGCGGAAATACACTGAAATAGCCTACCTTCGCCGTCCCAAATCTGTTTTGGCAGATTCATTCCGAGTAATCGGAATGTCCACTGGGAAAAACCAATTATTTAACCAAAAAATTCAAGTAATGAACAATTACGAATTAATGGTGATTTTTACACCGGTTTTATCTGAAGAAGATTTTAAATCTGCTCAGAAAAAATACCAAGACTTCATCAAAGAAAATGGTGGGTCTACAGTAGCCTCAAATCCTTGGGGTTTAAAATCACTTGCTTATCCTATCGATAAGAAAACCACTGGTATCTACTGGATACTAGAATTCACAGCTCCAGCTACAGTGAATGAAAAATTGAAAATTCAATTTTTACGTGACGAACAAATTATGCGTCACATGATTACCAAACTTGACAAGTACGCAGTTGAGTACAACCACATTAAGAGAAACGGCGGTTTCCCTGTTCACAAAGCAGTTGAGGCTTAATTAAATTTTTACCAACATGGCAAAGAATGAAATCAAATACCTAACCGCGATTAAGCAGGAAAAACCTAAGAAGAAATTCTGTCGTTTTAAAAAGTATGGTATTAAGTATGTAGACTATAAGGATACAGACTTCTTAAAGAAATTCCTTAACGAACAAGGTAAAATGTTACCTCGTCGTTTAAGTGGTAACTCTTTGAAGTATCAACGTAAAGTAGCTGACGCTATCAAAAGATCACGTCAAATGGCTTTGTTACCTTATGTAACAGATTTATTTAAATAGTCGAAAAAAATATTAGTAAACCATCCCTAATCTCGCGGTCTAGTAAATAAGACCTCGGCGAGTGACAGCAGAAAAAAATGCTGGGCTCTTGGGAACTAAAACAATTATTATGCAAGTTATCTTAATTAAAGATGTAGACAATTTAGGTGGTAAGGACGAATTAGTAAACGTTAAAAACGGTTACGCTCGTAATTTCTTATTCCCTACAAAATGCGCTGTTGAAGCAACACCTTCTAATGTGAAGCAACAAGAAGAGCGTTTGAAAGTAAAAGCGAAGAAAGAAGCTGCTATGTTAGCTGAAATCACTAAAGTAATTTCTGTATTAACTTCAAGCCCTGTTAAGTTAACTGCTAAGACAGGAGCGAATAATAAAATATTCGGAAGTGTTACTTCTTTACAAGTTACGCAAGCTATCCGCGATCAAAAAGGATACGAAATTGACAGAAGACGTATTACCATTCAAGACGATATCAAAGAAACTGGTAGCTATAAAGCCACTATTGACTTTGGAAATGGTCAAAATACTGAAATCGATATTGAAATTGGAGCTGAGGCTTAATTAGCCCTGGACCCTATTTTAGGCATATTTACAGCGTAAAAACTGCCCAAAACCCCTCTCGATACCCTCGGGAGGGGTTTTTTGTTTAATTTTTAGCCTATTTATCCACCTATTTTATTAAAAAAGTGTATAAATAATAGAATTGTAGTTATTATCACTATCTTCGGTGTCCTAATGGCGGAATTCTTCCATTAGTTTTTGATCACTTAATTTAAAAGAACATGAACATTTATGTTGGAAATCTTAGCTGGAATATGACTAGCGAAGATCTAGAGAACTTGTTTACTCCATTTGGTGCAGTAGCAAGTGCAAAAATTGTAACAGACAAATTTAACAACAACAGAAGCAAAGGCTTCGGTTTTGTTGAAATGGCTAACGACGACGAAGCTCGTGCAGCTATCAGTCAACTTCACGACACTGAAATGTTGGGTCGTAACATCGTAGTTAACGAGTCAACTCCACGTCCTGAAGGCGAAAGAACCTTCAAGAAGAAGCCTTATGGTGCTGGTGGTGGCGGTGGTGGATTTAATCGCGGCGGCTCAGGCGGCGGCGGTGGATTCAATCGCGGCGGTACTGGCGGCGGTTACAACCGTGACCGTGGTGGAAATGGTGGTGGTGAATACAATAGATATTAATCAACTGTACACAACTTAACCGTTACAATACATTACAAAATCCTTTCCGTTTATTCGGAAGGGATTTTTTTTGCCCTTTATTTTTTAACTTCAGTGCATCTTAATCTAAAAACAAATTCGATATGAAGCAAAACCCAATTATTGGTTGCATGAGATGGGGTGTTTGGGGTGAAAACTTTTCTACTGCACAGTACGACACCATTATTAATCAATGTTTGGAAATTGGTTTGACCCAGTTTGACCATGCCGATATATACGGACACTATACCACAGAGGCCGATTTTGGAAATGCCTTGAAAAACAATTCAAGTCTTAGAGGTAAAATGCAGCTTATTACCAAAACAGGTATTCAAATGCTTACGCCCAACAGGCCGCAGCATGCCATTAAATCCTATAATACAAGTGCCAAACATATAAAGGAGTCGGTGGAAACCTCTTTGAAAAATTTACATACCGATTATATAGACACCCTTTTAATACACAGACCCGATATTTTACTTAACCCAGTTGAAGTAGCCGATTGTATTGCTACATTGAAAAAAGAAGGAAAGATTAAAAGCTTTGGGGTATCAAATTTTACTACTAGCCAGGTGGAACTTCTTGCTAAACATACTAGTATTGAACATCATCAAGTTGAAATTTCAGTAACAAATTTAAGCAGCTTTAATGATGGCAGATTAGATCAATGCCAATTGAAAAATATTTCTGCACAAGCCTGGTCGCCCTGGGGTAACGGACTATTCACCGACAAAACAGAAAAGAATATTCGCATACTTTCCACTGCAGAGGAGTTAGCTGCTCAATATGAAACAGGGGTGAATGAAATATTATTAGCTTTCTTATATGCGCATCCGGCAAATATTGTTCCAGTAATAGGCACCACACAATTTGAAAGAATTAAAAAAGCAAAGGCCGCTATGCAAATTAATTTAGCGAGGGAAGATTTTTATAAACTATGGAGCGCTTCTACCGGAGTAGAAGTGGCTTAATAATATTAAAACGATTTTTTATCCTAATAAACATTTGAAAGAACTGTACTTATAAGAATTATGCTTACCTATTTACAATTCTACATCTACACTTAAAAATTATGGAAAAAGGATACTGGGAAAAGATTGCACCTTCTTACGAAACTGAAATTTTTGACGTTTTAAAAAACGACAAGTCGGGTAAAATAGTGAAGGCTATATTAAGTTTTGCTGGGCCTAAAAAATCGGTAATAGATATTGGCTGTGCCGTAGGCAAATGGATGCCAGTACTGGCGCCCGTATTTGAAAAAGTACAGGCCATTGATATATCTAATAACAATTTAAAAATTGCCGCTAAAAAATATCCGCAGTATACCAACATTACCTACGAGAGAGTAGATATGTCGGCAACTACTTTACAATCTGCTACTGGTTTAAAAGTAAAAAAATACGACTCAGCTATTTGTATTAACGCCATTCTTACTTCTTCATTAAAAAAGAGAAACTTGTTTTTTAACCATATGGCTTCCTTTATTAAAAAGGGCGGAGACTTAGTGCTAGTAGTGCCTTCCTTAGAATCAAAATTATTCAGTCATGTTATTGCGAATAAATATAATGTAGACGACGCTAAAAAAGATAAAGCCCCTACTGGTAAAAGAGCCATTAGTCAAATTCGATTTATAAAAGATGGGGTAACCGATATTGACGATGTACCTACTAAACATTTTTTAAAAGAAGAATTGGAACTACTATTAGACCTTGCGGGATTTACGGTGGAGAAAATTGAAAAGATTAATTACAAATGGTCTACTGAATTTCATAAACCTCCCAGCTGGTTAAAAAATCCACAACCTTGGGACTGGATGGTGAAAGCAAAGAAGAAATAATTCACAACGATAGCTAATTTAAAAGTCAACACTCAACAGTTGACTTTTTTTATTTCACTTAGGTATAGACAAAAAAAATCCCCATCAAATAAATGATGAGGATCTTTAATAAATAAGGCAGCTACCTACTCTCCCAGGAAAACCCAAGTACCATCGGCCATGGGGGACTTAACTTCTCTGTTCGGAATGGGAAGAGGTGAACACCCCCGGCAAAACCA
>CANCRC010000081.1 GCA_947380435.1 Chitinophagaceae bacterium | reverse complement strand
TGATAACTGGTTAAGACATATCAAAGATGTATATCGAATTCACTTTAAAGAATTAGATGCTTTAAAAGATAAAAAACAAAGAGCAGATAGATTAGTGGAATTAAATGTCATTGAGCAAGTACAAGATTTAGGAAAAACTTCGATTGTTCAAAATGCATGGAAAAGAGAGCAGCCTTTGCACCTTCATGGTTGGGTATATGATGTAAAAGATGGCATCATCAAAGACTTAGATGTAAATTTTAAAGGCACTAGCGACTTACACAGCGTTTTTCATTTAGATTAAAAAGCCATTCAAAAATGTTATTAAAACTGTAACATTCTTTCGACAATATTTATTTGACAATATTTTTAACAATATTTTTTATTCTTTTAATTTTCAATTATGAAAAATTATTTTTTATCCATTCTATGTCTATTTATTTTGTCCGCCCAAGCGCAAACCTATACGCCTTCTAAAGAAAATCTAAAAGCCAGAACAAGTTTTCAAGACAATAAGTTTGGCATGTTTATACACTGGGGCGCTTTCAGTGCACTGGGCGATGGAGAGTGGGTCATGAATAATAAAGAAATCAACAAAGACGATTATAAAAAATTATCTAAAGTATTTAACCCAGTTGATTTTGATGCGGCTAAATGGGTAAGCACGGCGAAGAACGCAGGTATGAAATACATTGTTCTTATTACTAGGCATCATGATGGCTTTTCTAATTGGGATACCAAACAATCGGATTGGAAAATTACCAATACGCATTATAAACAAGACCCTTTAAAGCTACTAGCAGCAGAATGTAAAAAGCAAGGTATTAAATTAGGGTTTTATTATTCTTTATTGGATTGGACAAGAGACGACTATCCTTATGAAACAGGTAGAACAGGAAAAAAATCGGGAAGAACTGCAAAAAGTAATTACGATTCTTATTTAAAATTCATGAAGGGTCAATTAACAGAGCTACTTACTAACTATGGAGATATATCTTGTATTTGGTTTGATGGTCATTGGGATCAAACCAATCCAGAAGGTTCTAAAGACAGAAGCTCCCGTATTGATTGGAAGTACAATGAAATTTATAGTTTAATTCATAAACTACAACCTGCTTGTATGATTGGTAACAATCATCATCTTGATCCTATCCCTGGTGAGGACTTTCAAATGTTTGAGCAAGACTTGCCTGGACAAAATAGTTCTGGTTTAAGTTTTCAAACAGCATCTGCTTTGCCTTTGGAATCTTGTATAACCATGAATGATTCTTGGGGTTTTAAAATTAACGACCGCAATTATAAAACCTATAATAATATTATCCAAACACTAGTGGGCGCTGCTGGTCGTAATTCAAACTTATTATTAAATGTAGGGCCCATGGCCAATGGAGAAATACAAGTTGAATGTAGAGATACACTGGCCTTAGTAGGTAAATGGGTTAAAAAATATGGAGCTAGTATTTATGGTACAAGAGGGGGTCCTTTAAGTCCTCAATTATGGGGCGTGACTACTCAAGACGCCAAACATATATATGTGCATTTAATGAAAGCAAGAAACCAAAGCGGTTTGTTTATTCCTGGCAATTTCAAGGTTAAAAATATAGGCATTATGGGTACTGTTTCAAGCCTTCCATTTAGCATTAGACAAAACGGGGTTTTAATTGATACACAAGGTCTGTCATTGTCAGGCCCTGATACCATTATTGCCATTGATTTTCAATAGCTTATGTGATAATTCTGTAATTTGAAATTATTCTTAGAGATAATATTAAGTTCACACTGAGGTAACATTCCGGTAACATTGAAGTCTAATATTTGCGGTATAAATATTTATACTGTGAAAAGGTTATTAATACTCATTGGATTTATCGCAATTGCATCTATATCTCAAGCTCAAAAAGCTAAATTAACTGGTAAGATTACTAGTGTTAAAAACGAAGCGCTTGCTAGTGTTTCTCTTACTTTAAAATCAGACAAAACACAGGTTTCTAAAACAGATATTGAAGGAAGATATAGTTTTAGTATTGATGTAGCAAAGAACTATACTTTAGTTTTAACTTATGTAGGCTATAAAAACAAAACAGTTCAAGATATTAAAGCAACTACTGCTGGTGAAGATTTAGTAGTAGATATATTATTAGAAGAAGCTAACTCAAAATTAGCAGACGTAACCGTTTCTGCTAATAGATCTTCTAACAAAGGTGCTACCGATAACGCCTTAATTTCTTTTCAAAAGAATACCAATACAGTCGCTTCTGTTATTTCAGCAGAGTCTATTAAAAGAAGTCCAGATCGTAATACAGCAGAAATTTTAAAAAGAACTTCAGGAACTTCTATTCAAGAAGGTAAATATATTATTGTAAGAGGTTTGGCTGATAGATATAACCAAGCTATGTTAAATGGTATTTTATTAACAAGCACCGAGCCTGATCGTAAAACTTTCTCATTTGATTTATTCCCTTCTCAAATTATTGACAATATTATTATTAATAAAGCATTCGTTCCTGAATTACCAGGTGAGTGGGCGGGTGGATTAATTCAAGTAAATACAAAGGATGTACCTTCTAAGAATTTCTTCAATGTTCAAATTGGAACAAGCGCCAATAGTTTAATTACTGGAAAGGACTTCTTAAAAGATAAGGGTGGCAAAACTGACTGGTATGGAGTGGATGATGGAACAAGATCTTTACCTGCTGGCTATACAACTAAGTCTAGTTTTGATACATCTAGCATGGCTTCCAAAACAGCTTTAGGTAAATCAATATCAAGTAATTGGGCTCCAGTAAGCACTACAGCTAAGCCAAATCTAAGTTTACAGATGAATGGTGGTTTTGCTGGAACATTGTGGGGTAAGAAAATTGGTGGAACATTTGGTGTTAGTTATGCTAATGCTTATAAATACCAAGATAACACGAATAATCAAAACCAGTTATCGAATGTAGGCTTCTCTCCTTATGTAGCACTTAACGACAAGAAGTATATTAATGATGTTAACGTAGGAGCCATTGCGGGACTATCTATCTTTTTAAATCCATTAAATAAGATTAGTTATAAAGCTATTGCAAATATTAAAACAACTAACGACTTTACTCAAAGAGCTGGAACTGTTTATGATAGACAGCAATTAGTAAAAGGTAATGAGTTTGTATTTAACCAAAACGTATTTTTTACCAATCAATTAAATGGTGAACATAGTTTGTCTAACAAATTAAAGTTCAATTGGTATGGTGCCTTTACTATTTTAGATAGCTATAGTCCTGACCAAAGAAGAATATTGTATACTAAGAATATTGCAGGTAATGACCCTTATGTATTAAATATTTCAAATACCTTATCACAACAATCTGGTAGCCGTGTATTTCAAACACTTAATGACTACATCTATACGGGTGGTGGTGATTTAACTTTTAAATTAAATCAACAAAATACAGTGAAAGCGGGTTACATGATTCAGGTGAAAGACCGTTTATATGATGCACAATTATTTGCTATCACCATGCCTATAGATAATCTTGCTTTAAGATTACTTCCTGCAGAGTCGGCTTTCGTACCTGAAAACTATGGTAATGGGTATGATAATAAATTTGCTTTCAACTCTATTCAAAATAGAAACTTTAGATATTTAGCCAACACTATTTTAAATGCTGGTTATGTACAGTTCGACAATAAATTATCTGATGGATTAAGAGTTGTTTGGGGTTTAAGAGTAGAAGACTTTGATCAATTAGTAGGTTCAGTGAAGAAGTGGGATCCAAGACATACTTATTCTAAAGTAACAGACTACTTGCCAGGTATAAACGCAACTATTAAATTAACTGATAAGGCCAACTTAAGAGTTACTGGATCTCAAACTGTTATTAGACCTGAATTAAGAGAGTTGTCTGCTTTAAGTATTTATGATTTCGAATTAAACGCTTCTGTTACAGGTAATCCAGGGTTAAAAAGAACTAAAATTACCAATACAGATTTTAGATATGAATTATATCCATCTGCAGGTGAAATGTTTACATTCGGCATATTCTTTAAGAATTTTGAGAACCCTATTGAAAGTATTTATCAAGAAGGTTCTGGTGGATCTAGCTTATTCTCTTTCCAAAATGCTGCTAAAGCAACCGCCTTTGGTTTTGAAGTAGAAGGTAGAAAAAAATTAAGCAAGCGCTTTACGTTTAATGCAAATGGGTCTTATATTAATTCTAATGTAGAAGATGCGAATATTGGTGTGTCTAGAGCCTTACAAGGTCAATCACCTTATTTAATAAATGCAGGTTTATTGTACGATGTAGTAGAAAAAGGCTTTAATATGACTGCCTTAGTGAATCAAATTGGTAAGCGTATTTACTTGGTGGGAGATATTCAAGCTGGTGCTGGTTCTCCAGATGTATATGAAAACCCAAGAGCTTTAATTGATTTCCAAATTAGTAAGAAGTTCTCTAACAATAAAGCAGAAATTAAATTCACTATTGCCGATATCTTAAATCAAAGACAAATTTTCTATCAAAATAATACGAGCAATACTAATTACGATAAAGCAACTGACGGTATTCGGTTATCTAGAAAATTTGGTACTACTTATGGCGTAACACTTAATTACTCTTTATAATAAACTAAATCAAAAACTTTTTTTAAATACAAACAACAATGAAACAATTATTTATTTTATCTCTAGCTTTTTTAGCCGTAACTGGTTGCAGAAAGATTGAAACAGATGGCGAAAAAGAAATCTTCGTCGTAACGAAGGAAGTTACTCCTGTAGGTGTGGTATCGAATATCGTTACCTTATCGGGTAAAATTACAAAAGACACTACTTTACTTGCAAAAGATGTAAACTATCTTTCTGGTCTTGTATATGTAACCAAGGGTGTTACACTTACAGTAGAAGCAGGTGCTAAAGTACAAGGTAAATCAGGTACTGATGTGGCTGCCTTGGTTATTTGTCGTGGTGCGAAATTAGTGGCAAAAGGTACTGCTGATAAACCTATCGTATTTACTTCTGCTCAAGCAAATCCTGCTTCAGGAGACTGGGGTGGTATCGTATTATTAGGTACAGCTTCTGTAAACCAATCTTTAACTTGGAAAGGAACTTCTTATAAAGGTTTAACTTCTGTAGAAGGTGGTGTGAATGATGCTACAGTAGGTTATGGTTTAGCAGGTTCTGGTGATCCAGATTTTCCTACAGGAAATGATGCAGACAATAGTGGTATTTTACAATATGTAAGAATTGAATATGCAGGTTACGCTTACCAACCAGATAATGAGTTGAATAGTTTAACATTTGCTGGTGTGGGTAATGGTACAACTATTGACCATATCCAAGTTACTTATGCAAAAGATGATGCTTACGAGTGGTTTGGTGGTACTGTAAACTGTAAGTACTTAATTGCTTATAAAACACAAGATGATGATTTTGATACTGACTTTGGTTTTTCTGGAAACGTTCAGTTTGGTATTGCTTTAAGAGATTCTCTAATTGCTGATATCTCTAACTCAGAAGCATTTGAATCTGATAACGATGGTAATGGTTCTGATTTCTCTCCAAAAACGACTGCTGTATTTTCAAATATGACTGCTATTGGACCAAGAATTCATCCAGTTTATGGAAAAGGCAATAGCTTGTTCTATGCGGGTGCTCAAATTAGAAGAAACTCTGGTATTTCTATTCAAAATTCAATCATTGCAGGATGGCCAAGAGGAATTACAATAGACGAGTCTAAAGTAACTACCAATGGTTCTACTTATAAAAATTTAGTGGATAGCATAGTTAGATTAAAGAATGTAACCTTAGCAGGTAATACTGTTGATTTATTATATGTTGGTAAATCAGGTGCAAGTACTAATAAAACAGATGCTGATTTATTAGCTGTATTCTCTACCGCTTCTTACAATAACACTATTTTAAGTTCTGCAGATGCGAGTATCATGAAAATCATTCAACCGTTTAACTATACCAACCCTGACTTTACTCCTTATGCAAGTGCAGGTCCTGCAACTTCAGGAAGTTTAAGTGCAACTTATGGTATCTTAGGTTTGAATACTTCATTAGACTATAAAATAAATGGAGATTTCTCTGACTCTAAATTGCAAAATGCTTTCTTTGATAAAACAGCTACATTTAGAGGAGCGGTTGCACCTTCAGGTGTGAATCAAACTTGGTGGAAAGGTTGGACAATATGGAAATAAGCTAGTATTTAAAAAATTGTTAGATCATATATACAAAAGCGTCCCGAAAATACGGGACGCTTTTTTTTCAAATTAAATATATCGTTATGAAAATTAAATCTTATCAAGTTTATTTATTCGCAATCACATTTATTATGGTGGTAGTTGCCTGCTCAAAAAATGCATCTACTGATACAGCTCCTGTTGTTGCTAGTTGTGATCCCAATACAAGTTTTAGTAAAACTATACTACCCTTATTTAACAGCACTTGTAATTTGAGTGGTTGCCATGATGGACCTAATGCAGCTGCCTTAAATAATTTTCAAGTAGTACATGATAATGCAAGCCAAATTAGAGCATCTATTTCTACAGGCAGAATGCCTAAGGATAAAACCTTAGCTATCACCGATAAAAATGCCATTCTTTGTTGGATAGATAATGGAGCCAAGAATAATTAATTTAATTATTCTACTTTATATATTTTTCTTATTGGTTTATATACTCTTCTACAAATTTTTCGCAGTAATCTTTAATTAAACTTCTTACTGCTCTAAACTGTTCATTTATTTCATCTTCCGTGCCAATCGCCTTGGCAGGATCGGGGAAATTATAATGTAATTTAACGGCCTTGGTAGGAAAATATGGGCAGCGCTCTTTAGCATTATCACATACGGTAATCACATAATCAAAATCAATACCAAAGTATTCTGTGATATTATTAGAAGTATGGTGGCTAATATTTATGCCTATTTCTTTCATAGTGGCAATGGCCTTTGGATTCACGCCATGTGTTTCCACACCTGCAGAATAGACAAGGGCCTTGCCCGCTGTCATACTTGCTAAAAACCCATGGGCAATTTGGCTTCTGCAACTATTGCCTGTACATAGTACTAAAATATTTTTCATGCGCGCTTTAGTTTATTTCATTAGCAACACCCTGCACCAGGCACACAGGCGGCTTTTGGTTTTTGTGCAAAAACAGTTACAGAAAATATGCCCATTTGAGAAGCTTTAAAAGCAGCAATTTCTGTAGCATTTAAATAATTCACTAAAATATCATCAGGAATAATAATGGCTTTTTCTTTTTGAATAACCACATTTTCAAAACCATTTGCATGTATTAATTCCATATACACTTGTTTTTGAATAGCGCCCGATACACAACCTGCATACATTTCTGCAGCATTTCTTAAAGCTTCGGGTAAAGCACCCACTAATACAACATCGGATATACTAAAGTGACCACCTGGTTTTAAAACTCTAAAAATATCTTGAATCACCGCATGTTTATTAGGCACTAAGTTCAATACACAATTGCTCACCACCACATCTGCAATATTAGATGTAATAGGCATGTTTTCAATATCACCTTGTCTAAATTCAACATTGTGGTAGCCCATTTTTTCTGCATTGGCTCTTGCCTTTTCAATCATCGCAGGTGTAAAATCAATTCCTATAACTTTACCAGTAGCCCCTGTACTTCTTCTAGCTACAAAACAATCATTGCCTGCACCTGAACCTAAATCTACTACTACATCTCCTTCTTTTATTTTTGCAAACTCGGTAGGTAAGCCACAGCCTAGTCCTAAATCGGCACCTTCCACATAACCTGGTAGTTTTGTATAGTCGTCCGACATAATATTGTAAATTTCGGTACTGCATCCACCTGCACCACAACAAGATGACATATTGGTCTCTTTGTCTTGCAATGCAATCTCACTGTATTTTGCTTTTACGATTTCTTTTAATTCTAATTCTGTTTTCATTATTTAAATTTTATATGGTTAACAACAAGATTTTGCTTTGTAGCTAGTAGTAAATAAGCCATCAAATAGCTTTCCAATTTTTTTCCAGTTAGACTCATTAATACAATAACATGTTTTTACGCCTGTAATTTCTCCCTGTATCAATCCCGCTTCTTTTAATTCCTTTAAATGTTGCGAAACGGTGCTTTGTGATAGCGGTAATTCGTCTACAATATCTCCACAAATACAGGTTTGCTTTTTAAGTAGTAAACGAATAATAGCTACTCTAGCTGGGTGACCCAAGGCCTTGGCTAGTAATGCAATTTGCTCGTCTTTTTCTGTATAGAGTGTCATAGCTTCTTATTAATCGTAAAATTACGATTAATATTTGTTTCACAAAATATTTTACAAACTATTTTTTAGAAACTGATTAAGATCATACATAAAAAGCCCCTACATAAAAAAGCCTAGTCTTTTAAAGGACTAGGCTTTTTTATATCAAACCTATTCGTAAATATCAATACTATTCGAATACTATGCGTTGAATGCGTCGGCTACGCCTTTATGTAAAATTTTTCCTGCTTTAATATTCAATCCTTTTGCTAAAGCTGCATTTTCAACACAGGCTTTCTCCCATCCTTTGTTGGCAATGGCAATGGCATAAGGTAATGTAGCTTGTGTTAAAGCGCGTGTAGAAGTTTGTGGAACCGCTCCTGGCATATTGGCAACACAGTAATGCAAAATATTTTGCTCCATGTAAACAGGGTTCTCATGTGTTGTGGGTTTGCATGTTTCAATGCAACCTCCTTGGTCAACAGCAACATCCACCACTACGGTGCCTGCTTCCATTAAAGCTAAATCCGCTTTCTTAATTAAATGTGGCGCCTTGGCACCATGTAATAATACGGCACCTATTACTAAATCAACGGTGGGTAATTTTTCTTGAATAGCCATTAAGGTAGAATATTGTGTAACTACATTCGCTGGCATGACGTCCGATAAATATCTTAGTCTTGTTAGGTTGGTATCCATAATAGTAACATTGGCGCCTAAGCCTGCAGCCATTTTAGCGGCCTGTGTTCCTACAATACCACCACCAATAATTAAAACCTCTGCTGGTTTCACACCTGGCACACCACCTAATAATTTTCCTTTGCCTCCAAATGGTTTACCTAAATAATAAGCACCCACATTCACAGCCATTCTTCCTGCCACTTCCGACATAGGAACTAATAAAGGCAATGAACCGTCTGGTAATTCAACTGTCTCATAAGCAATACAAACTGCAGATGATTTCATCATCGCATCTGTTAATTCTTTAGAAGCTGCAAAGTGGAAATAAGTAAATAAAATTTGACCTGGTTTGATTAAAGGAAATTCCGCAGCAAGTGGTTCTTTTACTTTAATAATCATTTCAGTGGTAGTGTATACTTCTTTAG
>CANCRC010000080.1 GCA_947380435.1 Chitinophagaceae bacterium | reverse complement strand
ATCTCTAAAAGGAGGTATTCCAGCCGCACCTTCCGGTACGGCTACCTTGTTACGACTTAGCCCCAGTCATCGATTTTACCCTAGGCAGCTCCTTACGGTTACCGACTTTAGGTACACCCGACTCCCATGGCTTGACGGGCGGTGTGTGCAAGGTCCGGGAACGTATTCACCGTATCATTGCTGATATACGATTACTAGCGATTCCAGCTTCATGCAGGCGAGTTGCAGCCTGCAATCTGAACTGAGAGGAAGTTTTTGGGATTGGCTTCATATCGCTATGTTGCAGCCCTTTGTCTTCCCCATTGTAGTACGTGTGTAGCCCTGGGCATAAAGGCCATGATGACCTGACATCATCCCCTCCTTCCTCACACCTTACGGCGGCAGTTTCTTTAGAGTTCCCAGCATTACCTGTTGGCAACTAAAGATAGGGGTTGCGCTCGTTGCGGGACTTAACCCAACACCTCACGGCACGAGCTGACGACGGCCATGCAGCACCTTACTGGCAGTGTATTGCTACAAAACTAGCTTTCACTAGCGGTCTCCCAGCATTCTAGCCCAGGTAAGGTTCCTCGCGTATCATCGAATTAAACCACATACTCCACCGCTTGTGCGGACCCCCGCCAATTCCTTTGAGTTTCATTCTTGCGAACGTACTTCCCAGGTGGGATACTTAATGCTTTCGCTCAGACACACACAGTGTATCGCGTATGTCGAGTATCCATCGTTTAGGGCGTGGACTACCAGGGTATCTAATCCTGTTTGATCCCCACGCTTTCGTGCCTCAGCGTCAATATATGCGTAGTAAGCTGCCTTCGCAATAGGTGTTCTATGTCATATCTAAGCATTTCACCGCTACATGACATATTCCGCTTACCTCCACAATATTCAAGACAGATAGTATCAATGGCAGTTCTGGAGTTGAGCTCCAGGATTTCACCACTGACTTAACTGCCCGCCTACGCACCCTTTAAACCCAGTGAATCCGGATAACGCTTGCACCCTCCGTATTACCGCGGCTGCTGGCACGGAGTTAGCCGGTGCTTATTCATATGGTACCGTCAAAGGATCTAGAAAGATCTGTTTTCGTCCCATATAAAAGAAGTTTACAATCCAGAGGACCTTAATCCTTCACGCGGCATAGCTGGTTCAGACTTGCGTCCATTGACCAATATTCCTTACTGCTGCCTCCCGTAGGAGTCGGGCCCGTGTCTCAGTGCCCGTGTGGCTGATCATGCTCTCACATCAGCTAATGATCGTAGACTTGGTGAGCCGTTACCTCGCCAACTATCTAATCATACGCACACCCATCATCTAGCGCCGAAGCTATAATAACAATGTGATGCCACATCGTTATGTTACGGGGTATTAATCCAAATTTCTCTGGGCTATTCCCCACTAAAAGGAAGGTTGTGTACGTGTTCCGCACCCGTTTGCCGGTCGCCATCAAAGTATTGCTACTTCATGCTGCCCCTCGACTTGCATGTATTAAGCTTGCCGCTAGCGTTCATCCTGAGCCAGGATCAAACTCTCCATTGTAAATGTTGTTTGATCTGACTATCAATCTCAATAAATCGAAATTAACGTCTGATATAATTCTTGTTGATGCTTAAACCTTTACCTGTATTTTATCAAGAATACAGTTACTATTGTTTCCAAACTTTCAAAGATCTTTTGTGCTTTTTTTGCGCCCTATTATTCGTAGGGGGTGCAAAGGTAGGCACATTTATATTTATAGCCAAACTTTATGGTGAAAAAAATAAATTAATAATAAATTAATCATTCATAAAACTGGCAATATAATTTCGAAGAGCTACTCTTTTTTTGAAGAGGGACGGCAAAGATACAGCTGTTATTTAGTTCCACCAATTATTGGTAGAAGTATTTTAAAGTATTTTAGACTTTATTTTGCTGGAAAATTACCTCGAAGAACAATCCGTTTTACGAGCTTTTATCGTTAGCGGGCGGCAAAGATAAGCAGCCCTAGCTACTATCCAAATATATTGTATACTATTTTGTAATTTTTTACGTTCAAAAGGTTCAAAATCTGCACATTAGCAGCCCAAACCCAATACTAGTATGCATTCTAGACTAGACTATTTTTTTCAAAAAAGGAGGGTAATCTATTAGAGATAAATATAATCCGTGGGCCGGAGTAGAGAAATCGGCCAGTTGTTCGTTGTTGGAAAGCACTATTTCATGCCATTTTTCAAGGCTAATTTGGCCACGCCCCACCTGTAAAAGGGTGCCTACTAGGCCACGAATCATGCCTCTTAGAAAGCGGTTGGACTCAATATGGAAGGTATAACCGTCCTCGGTTATCTCCCAAAAGGCCTTTGTAATATGGCATTCAAAGGTATTTACCTGTGTACTTTTCTTTGAAAAAGTCTCAAAATGAGTATAGGTTAATAGGCTTTGAGCGGCGGTTTGCATTAGTTCCATGTTCACAGGAAATGGATAATACCAGGATCTTCCCTCTAAAAAAGGGTTTTTCTGGGTATGTATCTTATAGATATAGGCCCTTTTAATAGCATTAAACCTTGCATGTGCATCGTCAGGCACTGCATAAATATTCTTCACTACGATGGTTTTAGGCAAGAGCGCATTCATATTATATATATGCTTCGACTCTATTTCTAAATCGGTATCGAAGTGAAAAAAGTTTTGCAATCCGTGCACACCTGCATCGGTTCTAGAAGCGCCGCTTAATGCAAGAGGCGCTCTGAATATGGTTTCTAGGGCTTTTTCTATTTCACCTTGAATAGTTTTTTGATTGGCCTGAATTTGAAATCCGCCAAAGGAACTACCATCATAGGAAACTTCAAGAAAATACCTAGCCATTGATTATAAATTATACTGCTAAGCTAGTTATTTTTTTATAAGTTTATTTTAACGATTCTATTTGATAGGTATTGTAACTTAGATGCATCAAATAAGAAGTAGAGATGATGCAAAAAAATAGGACCATGAGAAAATTTTTAATTTTAAATTTATTAGTTATTGCTATAAGCTTAAACGCTACAGCCCAGGACAGGCAAGACTCTAAGGAAATAGAAGATACTAGTTGGAAAAAAATATACCGCGGCGTTCCTTCTAAAGAGAATGATTTAATACATACTAAATTGGTAGCTAGTTTCGATTATGAAAATGCACAGTTAAATGGAGAAGTTTGGTTGAATCTTCGTCCACATATAAATGCAACCAATACAGTAAGCTTAGATGCAAAAGGAATGGACCTTCATGCAGTGGCCTTATTGAATAAAAATAAAACCGCTGCTTTGAAGTATACTTATGACGGATTAATTATTAAAATACAATTAGATAGAACTTATAAGCCTACTGAAAACTATACTGTTTATATTAAGTATACCGCCAAGCCCAATGAATACAAGGCCAAGGGCAGTGCTGCTATTAACGATGCTAAAGGTTTATACTTTATTAATCCATTAGGTCAAGACAGCAGCAAGCCTATACAAATTTGGACCCAAGGTGAAACAGAGGGTACTTCTGTATGGCTACCTATTATTGATAAGCCCAATCAAAAAAGCACACAAGAATTTCAATTGACGGTGCCGAGTAAATATGTAAGTCTCTCCAATGGTTTATTGACAAAACAAATTGATAATAAAAATGGTACTAGAGTTGATATATGGAAGATGGACTTACCACATGCTCCTTATTTGTTTTTTCTTGCTATAGGTGACTATTCTATTGTGAAAGATTATTATAAAGGAAAAGAAGTGAGCTATTATGTAGAAAAAGAATATGAAAAACAAGCCCGCCAAATTTATGGCAAGACCCCTGCTATGATTGCCTATTATGAAGATATCTTAGGCATTGCTTATCCTTGGGCTAAGTATGCACAAATTAGTGGACGTGAATATGTAAGTGGCGCGATGGAAAATACAACAGCTACCATGCATAACGACATGGTGCTGCAAGATGCGCGTGAATTAAAGGATGGTAATGGTTGGGAGAGCACTATTGCACATGAATTATTTCATCATTGGTTTGGAGACCTAGTCACTGCTGAAAGCTGGAGTAATATTACCGTGAATGAAAGCTTTGCCGACTATAGCCAAACACTTTGGCTAGAACATAGTAAAGGAAAAGATGCGGGGCAATTTGAAAACTACACAGGATTAAAAAATTATTTAAACAGCCCTTCCGATGCTGAAAAAGATTTAGTTCGTTTTTATTATAAAGAAAGAGAAGACGTATTTGATATAGTAAGTTATCAGAAAGGTGGAAGAGTATTGAATATGCTACGCCATTTAGTGGGTGATAAAGCTTTCTTTGAAGCCCTACATAGTTATTTAGTAGAAAATAAATTTGGCACAGGCACCGCCGTTAAATTAAAGTTGGCTTTTGAAAAAGTAACGGGTAAGGACTTAGACTGGTTTTTTAACCAATGGTATTTTGGCAGCGGACACCCTTATGTACGTATAGAAGAAAAATATTTACCTGCAGAAAAAAAGGTATTAATAATTCTACAACAAAATCAACTACAAGATAAAACCTTTACTATCCCTATTGGCATTGATGTATATGTAGCAGGCCAAAGAAATCACTATGAGGTTTGGAATAAAAAAAGAATTGATAGTTTTTACTTTAATGCAGCCACTCAGCCCGATAATGTGAATATAGATAATGATAAAACATTATTATGGGTAAAGGATGAGTCTAAAACAATGAGTGAGTATGCCTTTCAATATTTTCATGCAAGAAATTTCGAGGACAGACTAGAAGCCATTACTGAAGCAGCTGAAAATTTAACCGATGCCAAGGCTCAAGCTGTATTAAAAGCTGCCTTGCAAGATAGTTTCTATGTGATTAGATTGGGCGCAATTCAAAGTTATAACCCAGCTGCTTTAGATGAAGCAACAGAAAAAACATTTTTACATATAGCCAATACCGACCCTTCTAATGAAGTAAGAGAGCAGGCCATTGATGCCCTTGCTGGACTCTATAAAAACGAATACAAAAGTTTATTCACTAGCTGGACCAATGACTCTTCTTATACAGTGAGTGGTGCCGCCTTAGATGCGCTTGAGAAAATAGATTCTAGCGCTGCATTAGCCATTGCCACCAAGGCTTCTACACAAAAAATTAGAAAGAGATTAAATACTTCAGTCACTGCTATACTTGCAAAATATGGAGAGGAGAATGTATTTGATTTTATTGCTAAGCAGTTTGATATTTTGAATAATCAATCGGCAGAGAAATTTTATATGACTGTGGCCTTTGGACAATTATTACATAAAGTAAATAGCCCTATTAAATTTAAAAAAGGCATTGATTTAATTGTAAATTTTAGAGAAAGTATTCCGAAGGAATATCGCAGTCAATCGGATCCTTATTTTAATACAAAAGTGTTAGGAGAAATTTTAAAAGCTAAGAAGGCTAAAGGACAACAAGATTTAGTAGATATGGTTTTAGCTGTGATTCCAAGAATGTAAAAGTTCTTTTTAAAAATCCATATAAGTTTAACCTACCAACCACCGCTAGCTCCACCACCACCTGAACTACCACCGCCAAAGCCACCGAAGCCACCACCACCGCCGCCACCCCAGTCACTGCCACTAGAGCGGCCACCACCACCTAAAAGTGAACCTAGTAACATACCTGTGGCAATATCGCTGAAACCACCGCCACCAATATTAGAACCGCCACCTCCTTTCTTTCCAAGTATGGCTACAATAATAAATACTATAAATACAAAGAGTATCAAATTACTACCCTTCTCTTTGGTCCTTCTTTCTCGCTTCTCTTTAT
The DNA here is from genome assembly GCA_947380435.1 of Chitinophagaceae bacterium. Classification (GTDB taxonomy): domain Bacteria; phylum Bacteroidota; class Bacteroidia; order Chitinophagales; family Chitinophagaceae; genus Sediminibacterium. The sequence goes on along the minus strand of CANCRC010000080.1, from coordinate 3,563 downwards.
ACTCTCCCACAGCAGCTTTAGCAATATCATCTGTGGCTTTATCAATGCCTTCATAAAAAGCTTGCTCTCTAAAGGCAGGCTTAATATCATTATCAATAATACTGTTGGCAGTAATATCGGGAATGGCTCCTTCTAATCCATAGCCTGTTTCAATTCTAATTTTTTTATCTTGAATGGCAATTAATAGTAAAATACCATTATTGGTTTTTTTATTACCAATACCCCAAGTTCTAAAAAGCTTGGTAGCATATTCTTCAATAGGATTGCCGTCTAATGTAGGAAGTATCACCACAGCAATTTGATTCGAACTGGAATCATCAATAGCTACCAATTTATTTTCTAAGGCTTGCTTTTGTTCAGGACTTAAAACACCTGCTAAGTCTGTCACTAAAACAGGTGGATTAGGTTTTTCAATTACATTTTGCGCTTTCGCAGAGGTAAAAGAAAACACTGCAATTACAAAAACAATAAATAGCTTGGTTAATTTCATGGGGACTACTTGCTTGATTATTTACCTATCATTATTTCGTCCGATAATTCATTGGTATCTGTTACACGGTCATAAGGAAAATGATTAGTAAGCGCCTTGCCTATTTCTCCAATAACAACAGACATACCCTTTACATAATTTTCTTCCTTAAAATGTGAAGTCATTTCTTGCACTTGGCTATACCAAAATTCAACGCCTACTTTATCATAAATACCTTGATCGGCATAAATGGCTAATTTTCTATCTTCTACTGCTACATACACTAGAACACCATTGCGCTCCTTGGTAGCATTCATCTTATGTTTGAAAAATATTTCTGTGGCCCTTGTTAGTGCATCGCCTTTTTTAGTTCTGCTTTCCACATACACGCGAATTTCTCCGCTGGTTGTTTTTTCAGCAGCTTGAATAACCTGGACAAGCATTTGCTTGTCCGAGGTATTCAATAATTTGTCTGTATTCGTTTTAAAAAGAGAAAAGGGATTCCACATAAGTTTGATTAAAGAATGCTGTAAAGAGATGCGTTAAAATTTAACTTCTGGTGCTTTAGAAGCACTCTCCTCTGCTTTAAATCCTTCTTTAGTTTTGAATCCAAAAGCTCCTGCTAATAAATTAATAGGGAATGATCTTGCTTTTTTATTGTAGTCAGCTACAGCAGCATTGAAATCATTTCTAGAAACTTTAATTCTATTTTCAGTTCCTTCTAATTGAGCTTGTAATCCTCGGAAAGCTTCATTCGCTTTTAGATTAGGATAGTTTTCAGAAACTACCATTAAACGACCTAAGGCTTGTGATAACTGACCTTGATTGGCTTGGAATTGTTGTAATTTTTCTGGTGTTAAATTCTTGGCATCTACTTTCATTTGTGTAGCGCTTGCACGAGCAGCAATTACATTTTCTAAAGTAGTTTTTTCAAAGTTAGCTTCTCCTTTAACAGAGGCCACTAAATTGGGTATTAAGTCGGCTCTACGTTGATAGTCACTTTGAACATTGTTCCAAGATTGGTTCACATTTTCGTCTTGGTTTACTAATCCGTTGTAGCCATTGCATCCCATTCCAAATAGAATAACAATAACACCTAAGAAAATGAATAAACCTAAATTTTTGCGTAACATAGTTTTGTATTTGTTTGTAAAGATAATGCAAAGCAGATGCCAAACTTTGCGCATGACGGAATTACATGACAAAAAAATCCCCTCAGCTTGACTGAAGGGATGAATTTAACAAGTTCTTAGGCTTAATTCTATTTTTACTGACCTTTTAGCCTTTAATAGCTGCTATTCCTGGAAGTATTTTGCCTTCAAAATATTCTAGCATGGCACCTCCACCAGTGCTTACATAGCTTACTTTATCATTAAAGCCAAACTGATTAACGGCTGACACACTGTCTCCACCGCCTACTAAACTGAAAGCGCCGTTTTGAGTAGCTTCCGCTACTGCCACTGCAATGGCCTTGGTGCCCGCTTGGAAATTTTCCATTTCAAAAACGCCCATGGGGCCATTCCATAATATAGTTTTACTTGCTAAAATTACTTTTGCAAAGTCTTCTCTCGATTTTTCTCCTACATCTAATCCTTCCCAGCCATCTGGAATTTCTCCACTAGCACAAGTTTTTGTATTCGCTGAATTACTAAAATCATCGGCCACCACATTATCTACAGGTAAATGAATATTAACTCCTTTGGCTTTTGCTTTGGCTAAAATTTCTAAGGCAAGTGGCATACGATCATCTTCATGAATTGACTTTCCAATTTTTCCACCCTGTGCTTTAAAAAATGTATAGGCCATTCCACCACCAATAATAATATCGGTAGCACGCTCTAATAAATTTTCAATGATTAAAATTTTATCCGACACTTTTGCACCACCAATAATAGCTGTAAATGGTTTTTGTGCAGCGTGCATTACTTTTTCTGCACTCATTACTTCCCCTTCCATTACTAGTCCAAAAGTTCTATTTTCTTTAGAGAAAAATTGTGCAATAATAGCTGTAGATGCATGTGCACGGTGCGCGGTTCCAAATGCATCATTCACATAGACATCTCCTAGTTTTGATAATTTTTCTGCAAAAGCTATATCTCCTTTTTCCTCTTCTTTATAAAAACGAAGGTTCTCTAATAATAAAACCTCGCCTGCTTTTAAAGCTGCTGCTTTATCAGTGGCTTCTGCACCTATGCAGTCATTGGCAAACTGAACATTTATTCCACCTAATAATTCAGATAAATGTTTTACAATATGCTTTAATGAATATTTTTCAGTAGGACCATCCTTTGGACGACCTAAATGGCTCATTAAAATTACGCTTCCGCCCTCTTTCAAAATTTTTGTAATGGTAGGAATAGTGGCACGCATACGATTGTCGTCGGTAATTTCAAAGGCATCGTTTAAAGGCACATTAAAATCAACTCTAATTAAGGCCTTCTTGCCTGCGAAAGAAAAATTATTAAATAAACTCATACTATTATTTATTACTTTGTAAATTACTACTATTGGAACTAAATTAAAAATGCCCTCCCGAGGGAAGGCATTGTATAAAAAAATCTTATTTTATTTTACTTGCGAAATATTTCACCGTACGCACTAACTGGCTTACATAGCTCATTTCGTTATCGTACCAGCTTACTGTTTTAACCATTTGAACATCACCTTGAGTCATTACTTTAGTTTGTGTTGCATCAAATAATGAACCATATGAAATGCCAATTACATCAGAACTAACAATTTCATCTTCGGTATAACCGAAAGATTCATTCGCCGCTGCTTTCATAGCTGCGTTCACTTCTTCTGCAGTTACTTTTTTAGATAAAATAGTTGTTAACTCTGTTAAAGAACCAGTGATAGTAGGAACACGTTGTGCAGATCCGTCTAATTTACCTTTTAAAGAAGGCAATACTAAACCAATAGCTTTTGCAGCACCTGTACTGTTGGGTACAATGTTGGCAGCTGCAGCACGTGCACGACGTAAATCACCTTTTGGATGTGGTCCGTCTAAAGTGTTTTGGTCGTTGGTATAAGCATGTACTGTTAACATTAAACCTGTAACAATACCGAATTTATCTTCTAATACTTTAGCCAT
>CANCRC010000079.1 GCA_947380435.1 Chitinophagaceae bacterium | reverse complement strand
AAATTTCCAAGAGGGAATACAGTACTACTAGCATTCGCAGGAATTTTTACTTCAGTTTCGTTACCACCATCTAAACTTATTTTAAAAACAGATGCAGTAGTAATTGGAACAATATTTATCGCAGCTACTATTTCTCCTTTTTGCTGAGGATAAAAATAAATTTTTAAGCTTTGGTCTTTATTTTCTATGGTTTTTTGAATCAGTTCTTCTTCCTCCTCATTTAACTGGACTTTTTTTTTACCAGCATAATAGCCATTGCCTTTCACAGCTATAGTAACATGAGCCGATTTCCATTTATCATGAAGCACCTTAATAAAATAACCTCCTACTACACTCCTAGCTTGAAAACCAATTTGTTTACCATTTAAAGTTTCATGCCAATCACTTAAAGGCACTCTAGTAGGTGTATTAGTAGCAAATTTATAGACAGGGTTAATTAATTTTTCAAAATCGCCTTGGTTGCTTGATAAAGTAGCTGTCCAAGTAATCCAATCAGACTTGGTATAGGTTTTGCGACTATCTAAGGGTAATCCAAATTCATTTTGTTTGGTTAAATAATAAGCCACTTCTGCGTCGTATACTTTTTGTGGGAATAAATGAAAGCCAAATAATTTATCCCAAACCATATTATATTTTTGACTCCAAGTATTTTTGTCATTATAAGTTAAAGCATAATGGTCTCCTGCATTGGCTAAGTCTTGCCATTTAGCAGCCATATCAGTAGCTATTTGAGTATACTTAGTTGCGATCTCTTTCTTGCCAAGCATTTCAGCCATCATTGCATAAGACCTAATACCTACAATGGCTTTAATAGCTAAATTGGCGTTACGCGCTAAATGACCCGCAAAATCATCGGTACATAGTTGATTCACCGGATCTAATCCTTCTTTCTCTAAGAACTGAACCCACTGCGTTAAAGTAGTCCAATGCGCAGCGGCATAACTAGCATTACCCTCCGATTTTACTATGGCTCCTGCTAGAATAATCATATTTCCCGATTCTTCTACCGGCATACCTTCTGGATAAGTTTGTCCATTTGCTAATGGATAAGTACCTAAATCATGGGCAGCATAAGGTTGTTTGTATAATCCACTTTTCTCACTGAAATAAAATATACCATTTAACATACCCTTCATTAAAGAAGGATTATAGTTTAAAAACAAAGGCGCACTTGGATAAGTAACATCTACGGTATTGATACTTCCATTACTAAAATTCTCTTTAGATAAAAATAAGAGTTCTCCATTTTGTTTACTCTTCACTAAGTTATGCGCAGCCACTGCTTGTCTATAAGCGGTAATACAAAGTTTGGCATAGTTATCACCTCCAGCAGCTAAGGCGTCATTATAAATTTGTTTATTGAACCTATCGCATTTAGCCATTACATCAGCATACTGCGTATTCGCTAATTGCAACATTTTATCCATATTCATGGTAGGATCTAATTTCCACCAAGGGTCTAAGCTTTCTTTAAAATATTGAATAGCCTTCATTTCATCATAGGCTACTAATAATAAATGCTCTGTTTCTGTATCACGAGCAGTATCTGCATTAAAAATAGTGTTAATAGATAAATTACTGCCTTGCGTAGTAGATGACTTACTTGTAATTATTTTAGCTTCATTCATTCCACTCGTATTAGAAATAAAATCCGAACTAGCTTCATTTATTGATTGAATAGATTGTTTTGAATGATATTTATTTGCAGCTATATAAGCATAGCCCCAATCAATTCTAAGATCGTCTCCGCTTTTTTGTAAGATGGGTTGTTCAACTGTTCCTAGTTTTAATACATTTAAATTTTGAGTAGTGTATCCACTCGCTATCATTGGCTCTGTGCCTTTGTTAGAAGCAATTGCTGAAGATGTTCCTACATATATTTGAACGACATGTTTTTTACCATCCTTAGATTTTGTTTTCATGGAAATATAAGAGACCGGACGAGATAGTATATTAATATCTGTAATAATTAAAGGAGAATTAAAGGCAACAGATAATGATACCGCTCCACAATCAAATTGATAAGTGGTTTGCGTGGCAGACATATTTACCGACAATTGATTCGCTTGTTTAATTTTATCGTTCTCAGTAGTAGATTCATCTTTACCCAAGAATTTATACACTTGGTTGTCAACTTTGATTAAACCTACCATGGACTGATTAGATCCTGTCCAATGTTTGGTAGTAGACTCATTTAGATTATCGGTAAATGACCAAATACTAAAATAAGGGTTATGGGTAATTAAAGGATAGGCAGGCGCTTTGGACACTTGCGCTATAGAACTATGTGCAATTAAATTCAAACTAATGATTAAAACAGCTGTAAAACGTTTCATAATATTTATATAAATGGTCAAAAATTATAGCCAAATAAATATACTAAAATAGAAGCATCTAGCCCCTATTATCCTATTTTTTTGTATAAACAATTTATTATAATTTTAGTAAATATGTACTTATTCTCTTTTATTAAATCTATTGGTAGTTTAACCCTTAAAACCTTTTCAGGTTTGAAGCAGTCCGAAAAATGGGCTAAGGCCTATTTATATACAGTAGAAGAAAAGTTTAATGGAAAATTTGATAAAAAAACCTTGGAGAAAATTGTAAAAAGGTATAGTATTCAACAACATTTTATTAACGATAGTTTCAGTAGTTTATTCGGAAGAAATAATGTTGAAAAAGAAAAAGAAAGAAATTTACTTTATTTTATAATGGTTTCTGTCTACGACGATTTTTTTGACGACAAAACTTTAACCATTGAACAAATTGACAGCATCTTTTATCATCCTGAAACATTCACCCCTCAAACATTTTTTGAGAAAGTATTTATTTATACGCATACCCGTTTATTAAATGATGTTGCAGATAAAGCACAATATTTCAAAGACTTCGAAGGTCTTCATATTGCACAAAAAGATTCTTTAGAACAGTTCAATCCAAAAGTAACAGACGAAGCATTATTATCTATAACTACTAGAAAAGGTGGTTACTGTTTACTAATGTGTAGGCATTATTTAGATACACCCTATCTTCCTGAAGCAGATGCCAGTTGGTATGCCTTAGGTGGTGTAATTCAACTAACCAATGACTTGTATGATATATACAAAGACATGCAAGAAGGCATTATTACTCTTGCTGTTAGAGCCAAACAGTATGAAGCTATATATGCACTATATCATAGCCATGCAGTAGCTTTAAATGAAACTATTAGGCAATTACCTGTAACAAAAAATCGAAAAAGCGATTTATCTATCATATTAAATGTAATTGCTGCTTTTGGTTATGTAGCTTTAGATAACTTAAAACGATTGCAAGCGAATAATTCAAATAATTCAATTTTACCTGCATTTGAAAACTTGGCCAGGAAAGAATTGATCATTGACATGGAGAAAAATATAAATAGATATAAATTATTAAAATTCACTTACCAAAATGCCGCATTATGAAAAATTCAATTTTAGTAGTCGCTTTTTTATTGGCTAGCGCTAGCCTTTTTGCACAAAATAGTTTTAATGGATTAGATATGGGTTTAGGGAATTTATATCGAATGTCGAATGCAAAAACTAGATCCATTAGCCCAGAAAACTTTACTGGAGAAAAAGGTAAAGGTGGAATGGCTAAACCAGAAGATGCCAAATTAAAAAATCAGGCCAATGCAGCCAATAATGCACTAGGCCAAGGCTGGAAAGTGAACCCTTTTATAAAGATTGCTGCAGGCGAGACGATTACCATTGCAGAGATGGAAGGCCCAGGCGCTGTTCAACATATTTGGATGACCCCTACTGGCAATTGGCGTTATACTATTATTAGAATTTATTGGGATGATGAAACCACTCCTTCGGTAGAAAGTCCAGTAGGTGATTTTTTTGGAATGGGCTGGAATGAATATGCTCCTTTAAATTCTTTGGCTGTAACGGTAAACCCAGGAAGTGCTTTTAATTGTTACTGGCCCATGCCTTTTAGAAAGAAATGTAAAATAACTATGGAGAATATTGCACCTAAAGACGCCATGACCTTATTTTATCAAGTAGATTATACTTTAACTGAAGTACCCGCAGATGCGGCTTATTTTCATGCACAGTTTAGACGTCAAAACCCAACTATAGGTTCTGACTACACTATTGTAGATGGTATTAAAGGTAAAGGACAATATGTAGGTGTGTATATGGCTTTTGGTGTAAAAAATAATGGTTGGTGGGGAGAAGGTGAAATTAAATTTTTCATGGATGGAGATACAAAATTCCCAACCATTAATGGTACAGGCACAGAAGATTATTTCTGTGGCTCTTATGATTTTGAAATTAATAATAAGTATATAGAATTCTCTACCCCCTATGCAGGGTTACATCAGGTAATTCGACCCGATGGAACTTATAAATCTCAACAAAGATTTGGCATGTACCGATGGCATATTGTAGATCCTATTCGTTTTGAAAAAGATTTGCGTATTACTATTCAAGATTTAGGATGGAGAGACAATGGAAAATACTTAGCACAGAAATCGGATATTAGTTCTGTGGCTTTCTGGTACCAAGCCGATCCACATAATGCCTTCCCTAAATTCCCTACTAAAGAGGAACTAGAAATTAATTAGTAATCAATAAGTAGCTTAGTAATTAATTTTTTCATTCTTGAATGTTGTAGGTAACCATACCTGCATGGCATTGCTTCCTCTATTACACCAAGTATAATATGGAATGGCTCTTACCTTCTGCATTATAGTTTGTGCCGATAATCCGTCTTTATTTATTTGTATAACGGGCAAATTGGCAACAAGACTCACTACTTTTTCATCTAAGACAGAAAAATTCTCTGCAGTGAATATACTTTGAGCAGGTGCAATAACATTCCATGCTTTCCCATTATTATCAGCTCCTTCAATACAATACACAATGGGGCCTCTTTGTAAAGCAACACGACCATTATCCTGTAAGAGTTCATCTCTTGCTTTAATTTTTTGAATAGTCATAGGTAACTGATACTCTACTACATCATTATTTTTCCATTCTTGAGTAATAATCGCATAGCCATCTTCTATTGTATACATTACTTCCTTTCCGTTCACTAGCATAATGGGTTTTGCATTTGGTATTGTATTTTCAAAAGAATACAAATTACCTGGTGCAGGAATACCATTCGCCCAACCTGGAATTCTAAAAGCTATGGGTAAAGAAACTTTTTTCTTCATAGTAAGGGTGCATTTCATGGAACCTTCCCAAGGATAATTCGTTGCCATAGTGAACTGCATATCTCCATTAGGCACTTTAATTTGCGTATTACTGCCTACGAATAAATTCACATAAAATTTTCCATTTGAATACCCATAAATATAATTTCCTAAAGAAGCTATTAACCTTGCAATGTTGGAAGGACAACAAGCAGTACCAAACCATTCTTTTCTTGCATTTTTACCCGATGATGCTAAAGGGTTTCCGTAAAAAAATCTATCACCACTTAAAGAAAGACCATCTAAGGCCCCATTGTATAAGCTACGTTCTAATACATCGATGTATTCAGCATTACCTGTTAAACTATTCATTCTCTGATTCCAAAAAACCATTCCTACAGAAGCGCAGGTTTCACAATAAGCTTGTTCATTAGGTAAATCATAGTCATTGGTAAAACCTTCATTACTACCAGCAGAACCAATACCTCCTGTGATATACATATTTCTATACACCACATCTTCCCAAACTCTACGCATGGCTGTTACATAGTCTTTATCGCCGGTATGTGCAGCCACATCTGCAGCTCCAGTATATAAATACATGGCTCTCACTGCATGTCCAGTGATTTCTTTTTGTTCTTTAACAGGTACTTGGTCTTGGGTATATAAAGTATCCTTCCACTCTGTCCAAGTATAGCCCTTGGCTAATTTCTTTCCTCTTTCCGATAATAACCAATCTGCTAAGTTTAAATATTTTTTATCATTCGTTACACGATATAATTTTACCAAGGCTAGCTCTAATTCTTGGTGTCCTGTTACCCAATCACTTTTACCTGGGCCAAATAAGGAATCAAAATAATTAGCCCATTTAATCACTACATCTAAAAACTTTCGTTTGCCTGTGGCATCATAATAAGCAACAGCTGCTTCAATCATATGACCTGCATTATAATCCTCATGCATACTCATATCGGTCCATCTTTTATCTAAACCAGTTAAAGTATAATAAGTATTTAAATAACCATCTTCCAATTGAGCAGCTGCTATTTTATCTATCCACTCATCAGCTTTTGCTTCTAGTTTTTTATCATGACTTGTTTTAATGGCATAGGCCATGGCTTCTAAAGCTTTAAAAACATCGGAATCATCATAAAAAACACCTTCGTGTGCCTCCCCTTTTTTTCTAGCAACCTTTTCGAAATTTCTAATTCTAGCTGTTTTCTGTTCTGTTTGATAGATACAAGCATCTAAAGTTTTAGTAGCCACTAAATCCATCTTAGGTTTCCAAAATGCATCTGTAACATTCACATTGGAAAAATTAATTGGTTCAATTTTTACTTTATTAGTTTGCGCTTGGCTATTGAATGCTAGGCTCATTAAGCCAATGAAGAAAACATTTTTTTTACTACTTCTACTATTCATATCTCTAGTTTTTTAATTTTTAATGGGACTATTTGCCACACATCTAAAACCTACTGTTCCATTTCTTTCAAATCCTTGACTCACTCTTAGTAAATACTGAGCATAAGTTAACTCTCTAGGGCCAGCCTGAACATACCACCAACTTCCAGATGGTTTAAAATAACTTCCTCCCTTCATCATAATATATTCATAACTACCTGAAACGTATTTACTATTGGTTAATTGCCATACTGAGCCTACTAAATCGTATAATCCATTTGCATTCACCCCTTTTGGATAAGACCCTACTGTATCTAATAACCCATTACCTAAATTACAAAAACTAGAATCAATTCCTTTAATTTTTACAGTACTTAATGTCCCTGTAATTTCTTCCACTTCTCTTGTTACGGGCTGCTCCTGCTTCCAAGGCCATTCATTTAAAGCAGGTGTTTGTGCTGCATACTGCCATTGAATTTCAGAAGGCAATGATTTATGATTCCAATTGGCATAGGCCTCAGCATCTTCATAACTTATATACACAACAGGTTTTTTTTCATCCGATTTTACCGGTCTTCCATTCACCCAATGTTTTAAATAATTAACTGTATCAGTGGGCTTGTAATTACTTTGTTCTATGAATTTATAAAAATCTGCATTAGTGACTAAATATTTATCCATCCAAAAAATGGGCATATTTATCAAATTAGTATCCGTCATTGGAGGATATACAATAAAATCGTCACCATGGGTTTGTTTGAAAAGAAATTTACCCTTTTCAATTTTAACCATATGGGTTGTATCTAAGATATGGTTACTAGCAAATGATTTATTAAAATTTGATTCAGTATTTTGCTTTAATCTTGGTATGCCTGCACTTAGGTATATTACTTGTTCATCTAATAAACTTATTCTATTAGATTTATTGCCAAAAGCATCTTTTTCATGCTTAACAACTTGTACTATTATTTTACCCTCAAACCTTTCCGCTATTTTATTAATATCTATCACTTGATTTTTGAAAGGCAAAACTAAATTTGGTTTACCCCAACCTACTTCGCTAGTCCAAATATTCATTTCTAGTTCACTACTATCTAATAAAGCATAATCTCTCTTTATAATATTATTTTTAGTGACTTGTATTTGGATACTATTATTTATGATGGTTGTCTCCAATAATTTTGGTACCTGAATAATACAATCTACAGTACCTTCATTATTAGTGCCTAAATATTTCTGATGAAACGCATCAGTTTCTGCTTCAATAAAATATTTACCTTTCTTATAAGTAGGTTTTAAAAGCTTATGATGATATACGTCTACAAAATGCCAATTGTATTTTTGACTTACTTCAAATAAATCGTTTTTATAGCCTTGCGCAATAGTTGAATAAATGGTATATACTATTTTTTGAGCAGTAGTCCACTGATTTACCCAAATGCTATCGGCCGTTGTTGGAATTAATGGAGTGGCATTGCTTGAATTGAAATTATCCGAAAGTTGTCTTAATAAAAGTGTTGTTTTACCCAGAAAAGCATATTGCTTTTCTACCCAATCAGGTTGACCTGCAGCCATAATATTTATTTCAGTTCCATATCCATTAAAAAAACTAGTTGCAAATTCACGTTGTATGGGCTCCTTATATAATTCAGCCACTCTATATATAGCAAAACCAGGTTGGATAAATTTATTTAAATTCAACACAGGAGGATAATACAAAGCATTATGCACCCTGCCTGCTATTATTCCTTGCATATCCTTAGCAACCGCCATACCTTCACTATACATAATAACCCCTTTTCTTACCGAGTCAGCTGCATTTTGAAGCGTATCACTGGAACTACCTTGCGTATCTAATACAACCCCATCTGCATTAGTATTATTAATAAGCCAAGACAACCCTAAATAATGATTTTGCTTACGCGTATCAATATCCCAAGGGTTATAAGAAACGAATAAATGTTTATTATCAGCTATTAAATCGTTGCTTATTTTTTTTATAGCATTTAATCCACCAGGCAAATCCTTGTATAAATCAAACTGATTTCTTTGGTCTAAACCTAAAGTTGGCCATGAAGGCCAAATTGTTATGATATCATCGCCTCCATATAATTTATTCCCTCTCTCCACAAAGGAAGGTAAAGCATATTGTTTTTGGGGCGCATTATAAAAAAACTTATCCCAAGTCATCATTAAATGCATGAGATATGTATTTCTTATCCATGCTAAATCTTTTCTTTTATAAAGGCTGTCATTAAAATAACTAATATCATACAACTTCTTATCTCTAAAAACTTTTAATACCCCATTTTGCCATGGGCCTTCATAGGGTTCTATCCATAGATTATACTGAATACTACCATTGGGGTATAAAATGGTTTCAAATCTTTTTGCTTTGCCTAAAGAAATACTTTGTTTGTCTCTTCTACTAAATCCATAAATTGATAAATTTTTATCTAATGGCAAACTATTAAAGCCTAATTCCCAAGCATTGTCTGGGACAATCACATTAACAGGCATTTTACCAGGAATGAATAAATGAGTTCTGGATAAACTATGGTTCCCCTTCCCTGTAATGTATACATTTTCTTTATTTTTTTCAAAAGGCAAGACATTGTCAATGGTTAAAGTATCCTTACTGGTGTTTTTAAATGCTATTCGCAACTGAAATCCGTTATTTATTTTTTGAACAGAAAGAAGTTTTGTCTCTACTTGCTTTTGTTGGCTTACTATTTGCTCCCATTGAACAATAGAAACAGGCTGAGGCAAAGTAAAACTTCTAGCATTTAATTCAAAACCGCTAATGGCTAAACTATCTTTACTAAAATAAATTTTGCCAATTGTTGCAGATTGA
>CANCRC010000078.1 GCA_947380435.1 Chitinophagaceae bacterium | reverse complement strand
TGCTAAAAACATAAATCAAGCTTAAAAACATCCAACATATACAATGTCTAAAGAAGTACATAGTTCAAATACAAAGCTGCAAAAAATTGTAGTACTAGGCCCTGAATCTACAGGTAAGTCAACGCTTTGCGAGCAGTTGGCAAAACATTATGGAGTGGTAGATTGTAAGGAATATGCTAGACAATACTTACATGAAAATGGGACAAAATATAATTTCGAAGATTTATTAACAATTGCGAAGGGGCAATTAACATTAGAGCAGCAGGCCATCGAAAAAGCAGATCAGCTATTTATAGAGCAATCAAAAAACAAAATAATTATTGACACCGACATGTATGTTATGAAGGTCTGGTGTGAATATGTTTTTAATAATTGTCATACTTATATTTTAGATGAAATACATAGAAGAAAATATGATCTCTATCTTTTATGTGATACAGACCTACCCTGGTCACCAGACGAAATGCGTGAATACCCCGATGAAAAACCTAGACAAGAGCTACTAGCAATTTATAAAGATATTTTAATCAATCAAAATACTCCTTGGGGTATTGTAAGTGGCGTGGGAGACGAGAGAACTCAAAACGCTATTGGTATCATTGAAAAAAAATTAGGCATATAAATTTTGAAAGAAATTTAAAACCTATTCCACGACTAACACTTTTCCACGACTAACGCTTTTTGTTTTTTACTAAGTTTATTTTTTTAATAGGGCAGCAATATCCTCGTCAGTTTCTATATTATTCATCTCTCTAAGTATTTGAGGATAACGCCATGCAACCCTACCTGTCATTGGGTTGGCGGTAAACTTCTTAGGATTTGGAAAACCAGCTACAATCATAGCAGCCTCTGCCCTAGATAAATTTTTTGCAGATTTATGAAAATAATGTTGCGCTGCGGCCTCTACCCCAAAGCAACCAGGACCGGTTTCAATTACATTTAAGTATACTTCCAAAATTCTTTGTTTACCCCAAATAATTTCAATCAAAAAAGTAAAATATATTTCTGGAATTTTTCTAATATACTTATCATAATGTCCGCCCTGCCATAAAAAAACATTTTTAGCTGTTTGCTGAGAAATAGTACTTGCACCTCCTCCAATAGGAATCTTAGATTTTTTATTTTTCTTTTTAGGGTGTAAACTTTTTTCAATCGCATCCCAATCAAAACCCATATGGTCGGTAAAGGATTGGTCCTCGCTAGCTAATGCAGCTAGTTTAATATTATAAGACATCTTATCCCAAGAAACATAATCTCTATTTAAGCCTAAACCAAAAGCATTGGTAATTTGTGTAATAGTAATAGGCGGCTCTAGGAATTTTGTAATAAGCACATATACCAGCGAGCTTATAAATAAATAAAGAAAAAAACGACGAATTATTTTTAGCACAAATACAATTTATAAAATTTCTACGCTAAAACGTTTTCCAATAGGACGGTAATCGGGATTTGATTTTTTTACAAATACCCCAGCCAGCCAGGCGCTTAAACCACCTGCAATTTTAGTTATATTCTTAGATTCAAAAACTTGATCACCCTTTAATAGAGAATTAATAATATTTAAACTTACATAACCAATGCCTCCTGCTTTCAAAAACGCACCATTGGTAAATACACTTCTAAAATGTCCCCTGTCTTTAGCGAAGGCCTTTATTTCGTTAATGTGTAAAACCATCCTTCCCAGCTTTAGCGTGTCCTGTCCATAAGTGCCAAACATGGTAATGGTTCCTTGTAAAGCAAACTGATTAATTTGAATGGAATCGTTTTTAATCCAATCAATATAGCCCGTAAGCCATTGTGTATTACTAAACTCAAAATTGATATAATCCCCTTCGGTAAACGACCTCACTACCACTCCTTTATCCTTTAATAACAAGAGCTTGCCTCCCTGGGCCATTACACTTGTATGTAATAAACAAAATAAGCTTAGAAAAAGACAAAATTTAAAAACAGATAATTTTTTCACTATAGCAATTTACGATTTTATTTCTAATATAGTATAAGACTTATATAGATTGAACAAAGAGCTATTAATACTGTAAAGCGCCATAGAACAAGGCAGCACTAAATATTAAAATAATCAAACCCGAAATTCTATTTATAATAATCATATTCTGTAGCGTAAGCTTGGGACGAAGTTTTCCAGCTAGGGCTACTTTTATTAAATCAGATAGCAATACAAATAATAAACAAGTACCAAATACTAGTATTCTATAAACAAGTGGACTTTCGGTTTCTTCAGCATTTGCACTAATAGCGGCCGTCCATGCAAACCAAAATAAAAACACACTGGGGTTTAAGGTATTCATAAAAAAGCCCGATAAAAAAGTAGAGACCAAATCTCTTTTGCTCATTAATTTTACTTTACTATCCTCTCCCCCTTCAAAAACTATTTTTTTAAAAAACAAAGTATACACACTCATGACCAATAAAAAACCAGCGCCCAGCATTGCGATGAGCGCTTTATGAGAAAGTGCCAATGTAAAAAAAGAAGTAAAAAAATTACAGATAAACAATAAACTTATATCACTCATCGAAACACCTGCTACAAAAATATAACCGGCTTTATGACCGTTCGTTAAACTTTGTTTTAATATTGCAAAAATAACGGGGCCTATAGAAATACTTAAGACAAGACCAAGCAATAAACCTTTCAAAATGGGGGCTATCATAAATTAAGCTATAAATTTTTTCCAATCGTTCAGTAAATCACCTTTAATAACTCTTGGAAACTTATGCTGGCCGCCTACCTTACCCTTGCTGCTCATAAAATCCATAAATACATTTTCTTTCAGCACGGTAATAAATACTTTCTTTAAAGCACTTTTTCTTTCAACAGCATAATCATCATTTAATTCAATTAATTTCTGATCAATATTTTTGATAAGTAAGTCACTGTCAACAGCGTCGTCGCAGGCAACATACCAATGATGTGCAAATAAATTTTCAAAAGGCTCGCCCGTTACACCAAACTCTGGAATAGAAATATTCATTTCTTCACTTACAAGTTGAATGGCTTTATTCATATTGTCTACACTAAGGTGTTCACCTACTAAACTTAAAAAATGTTTAGTTCTTCCTGTAATAATTATTTCTGCATTGGATTTATCAATAAAACGAATGGTATCTCCAATTAAATAACGCCATGCACCCGCAGCAGTACTTATTAATATGGCATAATCTTTATTTTCTTCTACTTCATGAATTAATAAAGCATTAGGGTTTTCTACCATCTCTCCATTTTCGTCAAAGTTCGTATCATCAAAAGGAATAAATTCAAAAAAGATATGCTGGTTAAAAGACAAACGCATGCCCACTCCATTTTGTTTATCCTGCCAAGCTAAGAAACCCTCACTTGCCAAATATGTTTCAATATAGGTAATGGGCTTGCCTAATAATTTTTCAAAACCATGTTTATAAGGCTCAAAGCTTACTCCACCATGTGCAAAAAAAGCCAAGTTGGGCCATATCTCATGAATATTATTCAGCTTATACTTTTCAATCACCATTTCTATACACATCTGAATCCAAGCAGGCACGCCTACAATAAATCCAATATCCCAGTCGGGTGCTTTTTCTACAATTTCTTTTAGCTTCTTATTCCAATCTCTTTCTTTAGCAATTTTTTTACCTGGTTTATAAAAAGGCTGAAACCAAATAGGTGCTTTTTTAGCGGTAATACCACTTAAATCCCCCGCATAATAACCAGCGCCTTTTTGTAAATCTGTACTTCCGCCTAGTGTGAGCCAGCCTTTACTAATGGAACCAAAACTTACATTCCGATAATTAAACAAACTAATCAATTGTTTAATCATAATAATTTTATTGCCTCTTAATAAATCGTTAGTGATAGGAATGTATTTACTAGCAGACTCGCTGGTACCACTACTTAAGGCAAAGTATTTTATTTTACCTGGCCAACAAATATCGGACTTACCCTCTAGGGTTAAATGCCACCAGTCCTTGTAAATTTTATTATAATTATAGGCGGGTACCGATTGTTGAAAAACTTTATCTGGCCTTCTTCCTAATAATATTTTATCAAAATGAAACTTTTGTCCAAAGGCAGTATACCTAGCTCGACGCAGTAATTTTTTAAGTACGCGTAGCTGTGCTCTTTTGGGACTTCTTGGGGGAATGCCCAAAGCTTTTTGAATGCTTTTTGGTAGGTTAATCTCAAAAATCGGCATCTACAGAATCGGGTTTTATTTTTTAAAGATTATCTGCAAAAATAGGAATGTTATTCGAGCAAACGAACCTACTTTTGCCATATGATTAAAAATACACTTTTAAAGGCCGTGGAGGCCGGTGGCAAAGAATTAAAGCATTTTTTTAACGGATCTTTTACAATTGCTAGCAAGGGTTCTCTGAACGATTTAGTCACAGAGGCCGATCATGCAGCAGAAAAAGCCATTTTCAAAGTGATACAAGAGGCATTTCCCTCTCATTTTATTTTAAGTGAAGAAACGGGTGAAATAAAGCAAGATTCAAAAATTAAATGGATCATTGACCCCATTGATGGCACTATTAATTTCGCTAACGGCATTCCTATTTGTTGTGTAAGTATTGGTGTGGAAGAAGATGGCAAAATGATTTTAGGCGCCGTATACAATCCCATCATGAATGAAATGTTTATTGCAGAGAAAGGAAAGGGTGCTACTTTAAATGGCAATAAAATAAGCGTAAGCGATAAAGATAATTTATTAAGCAGTTGTTTGGTAACAGGTTTCCCTTATCAATATTTAGATTCAGAAAACGGACCTCTACAAATTTTTGAAAAATTAATTCGCAAGGCCATACCGGTTCGACGACTAGGAAGCGCTGCCATTGATTTATGTTGGACAGCGGCTGGCAGGTTCGACGGATTTTATGAACACAAACTACAGGCCTGGGATAGTGCAGCTGGTTTCTTAATGGTGGAAGAAGCAGGCGGAAAGGTAACTGACTTAAAAGGAAACCCCTACAGCCCATACCAGCCGGGCATTATAGCTACCAATGGAAAAATTCATGATCAATTATTATACGTTATAACAGGTGGAAATTTATAAATTATTTTATGTCAACAGAAAGAACTGAAATTGATAAATTAGGTGAGTTTGGTTTAATAGATCATCTCACAGAAAATTTTGAAACGCATAATGCATCCACAATTTTATCTATTGGAGATGATGCAGCAGTGATAGATCATTTCGGAAAACAAACGGTTATTACTACCGACTTGTTAATTGAAGGAGTACACTTTGATTTAATGTATACACCTTTAAAACATCTAGGCTATAAGGCAGTGGTGGTGAATTTAAGTGATATATATGCAATGAATGCAACACCTACTCAAATAACTATGAGTATTGCATTTAGTAATCGTTTTAGTTTAGAAGCTTTAGAAGAATTTTATGAAGGCGTGAATATTGCTTGTGAAAAGTATGATGTGGATTTAATTGGAGGCGATACTTCTACTTCTCAAAAAGGTTTTATTATCTCAGTGACTGCCTTAGGTGAAGTAGCACCCGATAAATACATCAAACGCAGTACCGCTGAAAGTGGAGACCTGATCTGTGTTTCAGGCGATTTGGGTGCCGCTTTTTTAGGACTAACCCTTATGGAGCGGGAGAAAAAAATATTTGTAGAGAATCCGCAAATACAACCCAATTTAGAAAACGAAGATTATATCGTAGGCCGTTTATTAAAACCAGAAGCCAGAAAAGATATTATAGAAATTTTAGAAAATCAAAATATACTACCTACTTCCATGATGGATATTAGTGATGGACTTAGTAGTGAGGTATTGCATTTATGCAAACAAAGTAATTTAGGCTGTAGAATTTATGAAGAGAAAATTCCTATTCATGAATCGAGTCGTGCGGCTGCTTTTAAGTTTGGTTTAGACCCTACTGTTTGTGCTTTGAATGGAGGAGAAGACTATGAACTTCTATTTACTATGAAGCAATCTGATTATGATAAAATAACTTTACAAGAAGAAATTAGTGTGATAGGTTATATGTGTGATAAAGAAGAAGGCGCTAAATTAATTACCAAGGGTAAAAATTTATTTGACATTACCGCACAGGGTTGGAATGCTTTTGGAAAATAATTTAAGCCACCATCATTTTAATTAAACTAAGGTCTTCGCTTAAGCAAGCTAGGTCTGCTTTTGCGCCTATTTCAATACAACCCTTAATAGTAGCATGTTTCATTACTTTAGCTGGATAGACACTACACATTCTTATCGCTTCTCCTAATTCAATACCCACTTTATCTACTAAGTTTTTAACCGATTTTAATTGAGTTAAAGCAGAGCCACTTAAAATGCCCTTGCTTTCATATTTATCACCTACCAGTGTATGTTGATACATACCGGTACTAGTGCTAGTCACCGCATCGGTAATACAGAAGAGTCTATCACCCATTATTTTTTTAGCAATTTTAATGGCAGCAAAGTCCACGTGGTAACCATCTGCCACTAAACTACACATAGCAGTGGGGTGATTAAACAAAGCGCCCACCATACCTGGTGCACGGTGTTGTAAACTACTCATGGCATTGTATAAATGTGTACCTACTGTTATACCCTTATTTAAAAATTGAGTTGCCATTTCATAACTCGCATTCGTATGTCCTGCAGAAATTACAATATTATTTTTTTGAATTAAATCAATAATTTTTTGATCCACTACTTCGGGTGCAATGGTAATCATGCCAATACAATCTTTACCATATTCAAGAATGGCTGCTACTTCTTCATAAGAAGGGGAATGAATAATTTCGGCTTGGTGTGCGCCCTTTTTCTCTACATTAATCCAAGGCCCTTCAATATGGAGTCCCATACAACCCTTACCACCATTAGCTTTATAGGTTCTTACGGCGTCAATAGATTTTATAATAATATCATTAGACTGAGAGGCAATGGTTGGTTGAAAGTAAGCAGCCCCTCCTGCTAAACAATAACGATATGTTTTTTCAATGGTATCCGCTTCTGGAAATTCAGATAATAATTTATCCCCTGCACCATAAATTTGAAGATCAATTAAGGCAGGTATTACAATAGGCATTGCATTAGTAGCATCATAGCCATCAATGCTAATATTTTTTATAAGACCATTTTCAATGGAGACTACTACTTTTTCTAACCAAGCATCACCGGTAAATAATTTTTCGGCAGACAAACTTGTATGCATAAGGTTTTAAATTTCTAATTATTGAATTTGAAAAAAATCGGCATCCTTCCAAAAAGGAAATTGATTTCTAGCAGTGGTAAGTTCTTCTTTTTGTAAAGTAATGGTAAAGACGTCTTCTTTGTAAGCGCAGTGGTAGAGCACTTCTCCAAGGGGTCCTACAATTAAAGAGTCTCCACTATGACTGATATTATTACCATCTATTCCTATTCTATTCACTCCAATTGTATAACACTGGTTTTCAATAGCGCGCGCAGTTAATAAAGTTTTCCATGCATGATTTCTTTTTTCTGGCCAGTTCGCCACATAAAGAAGAACATCATACTCTTCCCCTTGTTGACGCGCCCAAACAGGAAAACGTAAATCATAACATACTTGTAAATTTATTTTCCATCCTTTCACACTGGCAATTAATCTTTTTGTTCCTGCAGTATAATGTTGGTCTTCACCTGCAAAAGCAAACAAATGCCTTTTATCATAATAACCCAATTCACCATTAGGTAGCATCCATATAAGTCTATTATAAAAACGAAGCGCTTCTTTACTAATTTCTTCTTTGATAATTAAAGACCCTACAATAATAACTTTCTTTTCTGCCGATAACTGCTTCATCCACCTAAGAGTAGGCCCATCCATGGTTTCAGCCAATTCAGTAGGTCGCATACTAAAGCCTGTACTAAACATTTCAGGAAGCACTACCACTTCAGTATACTCCTCAATACCTCTAATTTTTTGAGCCAACATAGCAAGGTTGGCCTCTTTATCTTCCCAAGATAATTCGGTTTGAATAAGGGAGAAACTAAGGGTAGATACAGACATTCTTTTTTCTTATTTACTAAAGGTACAATATTCAAATAAAATTCTTACTTCTTGTTTAGTGCTTGTAAAATGGGACTTATTAAATTCGATTCAAAGCCTCTTTGATTTAAAAAGGATTGCGTTTTAGCCATACGACTCATGCCTCTTTCGCCTTTTAATGAATTCCATTTTTTAGTAGCAAGGTTTAATAAAGCTTTTTCATAAGCATCTTCATCAATAGAAAGTAAGGCTTTTTTAATATTCACAGGACTTACTCTTTTTTGTTGCAAGGCATATTTTATTTTTTGTTTGCCCCAAGACTTTATTCTAAAATGACCACCCGCAAAACTCTCTGCAAACCTTGCTTCATTTAAAAAATTATCTGAAATTAAATCTGAAATTATTTCTTCCACTTCTACTGTGCTCATACCAAAACCATAGAGCTTATCTCGAACCTCTTGTTGGGCCCTTTCTTGGTAAGCACAAAAATGCCGTATCCTTTGTATAGCCTGCTCTTTGCCTATTCTAATCTTTTGCATTTTGTAGATAAGTATGTCAATAAGAAATGCTAAAATAGCTTTTTAATCTTAAGATTTTGCATTAGTTTCGTTAGTGTTATTTAAGGTTATTTTGCTTGGCCCTGGTGCCTATTTAATTAGCCCCAGCCTAAGAAAAACCTACTAAAAAACAAAACCGTATTATCCTATGAAATTTATCGTTTCTTCTTCTTCGCTTTTAAAACACCTGCAACAAATTTCTGGTGTTATTAATACCAACACAGTACTTCCCATCTTGGAAGATTTTTTATTCGAAATTGAAGATAAAAAATTAAATATTGTAGCCACCGATTTAGAAACGGTAATGCGTGTTCAAATGGATGTGGAAAGCAAGGCCAATGGTCGTGTATGTATTCCCGCTAAAATTTTAATCGACTCTTTAAAAAATATTGCAGACCAACCCCTTACTTTTAATATAGACAAAAACTATAGCGTAGAAATTACCAGCGATAATGGTAAGTATAAAGTCATGGGAGAGAATCCAGATAATTTTCCTAAAGAGCCTACAGCCGATGATACCACTGGCTTTAACATGACTAGCAGTAGTTTGTTAACCGCTATTAATAAAACTTTATTTGCAGTGAGTGGCGATGACTTACGCCCTGCGATGACCGGAGTGTTTTTTGAATTAACCAAGGACAGCGTTCAGTTTGTAGCGACCGATGCACACCGTTTAGTGCGTTATAAAAGAACCGATACCAAGGCAAAACAAAACGCTTCTTTTATTGTGCCTAAAAAACCTTTGAACTTATTAAAGAATGCTTTGCCCGATAACGAAGATCCAATTACTTTAAGCTTTAACAATAATCACCTTTTTGTGGATCATGGATCTACTCAATTAATTTGTCGTTTAATTGATGCAAGGTTCCCCGACTATAAAGTGGTTATACCTTCTGATAATCCTTACCGC
>CANCRC010000077.1 GCA_947380435.1 Chitinophagaceae bacterium | reverse complement strand
AACCAAGGTCCATACTACTAGGCACCAATTTTATGATGCCGTCTTACTAGATATTTTATTTCACCATAAAATGGAAGGTGCTGAAATATTTAAACGCATATTTGCCAAGAACGAAGCAGCTACGGTGTTTAAATTTTTATCTAATACCTCGACTATACTGGAGGATATAAAAATTATGCGTTCTCTTCCTACAAGCATATTTTTACTCGCTGCCATTAAGGTGCTCTTACGGCGGGCTTAGAGGATTGTTTCTAATTCTAAGACCTTTGAAATTTATTTTTCCCTAATTTTGTTTTTTCAGCCACGTAGTACAATGGATAGTACATGAGTTTCCGAAGCTCCTAATCCAGGTTCGATTCCCGGCGTGGCTACAAAGACTTTTGGTAAATCCACAGTTGAGGAAGTCCAGGCAGCCGACAGTCCAATAAGAAAAAATACAAAAAAAAGAAAATCCTTTGTATTTTACAGACATATGGTAGGAATATTTTATATCGGTAGTATTTTTTGCGCTTTAGTTACAATCTATCTTTTATTGTACAATGAAAATGCAATAAAGTCATTCGCCAACTATTTACTAGCAAGTTATTTTGTTTTTCAAATTTCATGCTTATTTGTATATGTTTTAATTATTTATGGTTTAATTATTGATTTACCCTATTTATACAAAGCATCAGCACCTATCAACTTTCTACTACCCCCAATTACCTATTTATATGTTCGTGTAATTCTATTTAACAAACAAAAATTAAATACCTTAGACTTCTTACATTTAATTCCATTCATTTTAGTTGTAATTAATTATTTGCCATTTTATCTTTTACCAATAAGTATTAAAAATAATATTGTACTTGAGTTATTAAAGGACATCAATACATCTTATAAAATTCAAGTGGGTTATTTATCTGAATATGTTATTAATGTTTTCAGGATATTACAGAGTTTAATTTATCTAATATTCCAATGGAAATTAATTATAACGTTCAATAAACAGAATAAAAACATTGAGGTAGAAAAGCAAATAAATAATGTAATTAAATGGCTTAGAATTTTTACATCTCTTTCAACTATATCCTTAATTGCATTTATTTTATTAGCATCAATTGCAGTTGTTATTCAAGATATTTATTTAGATGGTTTTATTTTTCATTTGCCCGATTATATTTTTGCAAGTTGCTTTTTTGTTATTAGTACTTATCTTCTTACGCATCCATCTATATTTGCAGGACTTCCATTTATAAAATACAAAGAAATATCTTCTACATTAATCCTAAATCAAACCGACCGCATACCTTATATAGAGCAAGATTATTCAACTGAAATAAGATTAATTATAGACTATTTTGAAACTAAGAAACCCTATTTAATAAAAGGACTAAATATTAGCCAGCTAGCAGTAGAAATTAATATTTCTACAAGACTGATTTCTTTTATTATGAACCAACATTTCGAAATGAGATTTAATGAATTTATTAACAAATACAGGGTTTCTTATATTAAAGAAAAAATTAATGAGAGTTACCTTGACTCTTATACTTTAAATAGCCTAGCCTCAGAAGCCGGATTCTCGAATCTAACTACATTTATAGCTGCATTTAAGAAGATTGAAAACTGCACGCCTTCAGAATATTTATTGAGAATAAAGTAATAAATAAGGTCGGTTAGCTATAATTAAAAGAAAGTAACCTATTACTCTTTTAAATTTTCCGATTTCTTAAAGCCCAATACATCATCAATGCACTTATTGGGCTTATTTTTCTATTTCTTTAAGGCATGAATTTTCTAGAATGCAGAAAATATTGGTCTATTTTAGTCTTAGTTTCTTGCATTAATCCATTTCAGCTTTTTGCACAATCAATTTCCCCATATACGTTAAATAATGGAGGCGGCTCATCGCCATACATGGAATGGAGCATAACCGAGTCAGTATCGGTAACTTCTTTTATTGCCCCAGGCTTTTCCTTAAATACTGGTGTCTTGCAACCAATGACCAGTATTGTTACATCTATTTATGAATATGGACCTGCTGCGTTTGGTACACAAATTACTATTGGCCCTAATCCTACTACCAATTTACTACACATTAAAGCAAGGTTTAATCAAGTGGGTAGTTTATCACTACAACTAATAGATGCAAAATCAGCTATTGTATTTACGCAGGAAGCGGGCGCCATTTTTAGCATTTATGATAATGATATTTTAATGGAAAATTATCCATCGGGTATATTTTATATGAAAGTATATTTTAAGCCCATTGTTGGAAATTTACTAACAGGAATTTATAAAATTATAAAACTATAGAATTAGGAAAATGCATAAACAAAATTTATATAAAAAGGTATTTTTCTTTTTTTTACTCTTGTTAATATTTTTAAATGTACAAGCTCAAACCGGATTAAATTTTCAGGGTGTCGCTAGAACAAGTAATAATGTGATATTAGCATCACAAACTATTAGTTTGCGCCTAAGTATTTTACAAGGAAGCGCTTCGGGCACTGTAGAATATTCAGAAATAAGAAAACTAACCACCAATGCACAAGGATTATTTGCCATAGTCATAGGAGACGCAGATGCAAGTAACACTATTGGAAGTTTTAATAGCATTAATTGGAAAAACACGCCTAAGTTTTTAAAAATTGAAATGGACGCAGCTGCTGGAAATAATTATATTACCATGGGTACTACTCAATTTCAATATGTCGCTTATGCACAGTTTGCAAGTAGTGTAGATGCAGATAATATAGCAGGCATTGTGCCTATTGCAAAAGGCGGAACGGGGGTTACGAGTTTAGCATCTTTAAAAGCAGCACTAGCCATTGATAAAACTAACATTGGATTATCTAATGTAGATAATACTACCGATTTATTGAAACCTATTAGCACGGCTACACAAAATGTATTAGATATTAAAGCAAATACTTCAGATGTATCTAATAGCTTAGCCAATAAAGTTGATAAAATAAATGGCAAAGATTTATCAACCAACGATTATACAACAGCAGAAAAAACAAAACTTGCCTCCATCACAGGAACTAATACTGGAGATCAGGATTTAAGTAGTTACGCAACTACTTCAGCCCTTGCTTTAAAAGCAAATGCATCTGATCTAACAACTAGCTTAGCTTTAAAGGAAAATGTATCTAATAAATCTAGCGCCGCTGATTTAGGAGGAATATCCCCGAGTGACGTATTATTTCCTACACAAAAAGCGGTAAAAGATTATGTAACTGCTAATGCGAGTAGTGGTGGAATCGCTGATGGAAGTATTAATACAATTAAATTAGCTGACCTCGCTGTAACGGATGCTAAACTAGCTTCTGGAATTAACAAATCGAAAGTAGGACTTAGTAATGTAGAAAATACTGGATTAAGTACGTGGGCTGGAAGTAATAATTTAACTACACTTGGAACAATTTCAAGCGGCACTTGGAGTGGAACTACAATAGCACTGACTAATGGCGGAACAGGAGCAACTTCAGCAGCAGCTGCAAGAACTAATTTGGGATTAGTTATTGGTACAAACGTTCAAGCACCACTAATTGCTGGTACAGATTACCAAACACCATTAACGGCAGGGAGTAGCTATATAGTACCTAATAGTGCAATTACGAGTGCAACAAAAACCAAGATCACTTATGATACTAAAGGTTTAATAACTGCAGGCGCAGATGCTACTACTGCTGATATTGCACCAAGCACTAATAGAAACTATTTAACGGATGCGCAAGCGGGAGTAATATCAAATACTTCTGGCACTAATACAGGTGATCAAACAATTAATTTAACAGGAGATTTAACTGGAACAGGAACTGGGACAATAACTGCAACAATAACAAATAGCGGAGTGACAGCAGGCAGCTATGGGAATGCTTCAAGTATTCCAACTTTTACTGTGGATGCAAAAGGAAGATTAACTGCTGCAGGAACTGTAAGTTTTACATCATCCGGCGTTCCTTATACAGGTGCAACGGGTGCAGTAAATTTAGGGGCATATGATTTAACTGTAAATGGATTAAGAATAGGTTTAGGTGGAGGGGCAGTATCTGGAAATACAGCTTTAGGGGGATCAGCTTTAAATGCAAACTCTATTGGAAATTATAACACTGCAGTTGGTGCATCTTCATTACTTAATAGTACCGGTTCGTCCAATACTGCTGTTGGTACAGAAGCTTTAAAAACCAACATTTCTGGAATTGGAAACACCGCATTAGGCTTTGGGGCGGATGTATCTGTTAATAATTTAACTTATGCAACAGCAATTGGATACAATGCAAAGGTTCAGAATAGTAATACCATTCAATTGGGAAGTACGAGCGTTACAAATGTAAAAACCAGTGGCACATTAACTGCTGGTACAGTTACTTATCCAAACACACTTGGAACAGCCAACCAAGTGTTAAGCACCACAGAAAGTGGAACACTAACTTGGACTACCATAGATGCTGGCACATTATCAGGTACTACTTTAAAATCAACAATAACAGGTTCTAGTTTAACAAGTGTTGGAACTTTAGCAAACTTAACGGTAACAAATCCAATAGTTGGAAGTATAACTGGAAATGCAGCAACAGCGACAAGTGCGACAACAGCAAACACGGCTGGCACTGCAAGTACAGCAACAAAATTAGCAACATCCAGAAATATTAATGGAGTAGCATTTGATGGTAGTGGAGATATAACAATTACATCATCAGCGGATGCAGGAGCATTAACTGGCACAACACTTGCATCAAATGTTATAAGTTCTAGTTTAACCAGTGTTGGGACTATTGCAAGTTTAACTACAGGATCAATAACTAACAGAGGAAAAGTTATAGTAGGTGCATCATCTGCAGCTAGCGCCTCTGCAGTTTTAGAAGCAAGTTCAACCACACAAGGGTTTTTACCACCAAGAATGAATGCTAGTCAAAGAAATGCTATCTCAAGCCCTGCAACTGGATTGATAATTTTTTGTAATAATTGTAGTAATAAAGGACAAATGCAATATTTTAATGGAACGGCTTGGGTTGATATGGTAGGGAATGCAGCAGCAGGAGTTTATACTCCAACTGTTGGATCTTCATATCAAGGGGGCATAGTTGCATATGTTTTAGCTTCTGGAGATCCTGGATATGATGCAAACACTCCACATGGTTTAATTGTGGCAACTTCAGATCAAAGTACAGGAATTTATTGGTATAATAGACCTACATATACTATCACAGGAGCAACAGGAACCGCGATAGGAACGGGACTTTCAAATACCAATGCAATTATTGCAAGTCAAGGTGAAATAGCTACAAGTTACGCTGCAGGTTTAGCCAGAGCCTATACAGGAGGAGGTTATACTGATTGGTATTTACCAAGCAAAGATGAGTTAAATAAATTATATATAAATCAAACTGCTATTGGTGGTTTTACGAGTACCTACTATTGGAGTTCTTCGGAGGTCGACCAAAACAAAGCGTGGTCTCAGCTTTTTTGGGATTATTTTAATGGCTACCAGAATCAAAGTGACAAGGGCGTCACAAACTTTTATGTTCGCGCCATTAGGTCTTTTTAGCTATTTAAAAAGTTCCAAGTAATCGGAAAAAAATTAACCTCCAAGATCTACCTAAAAGCATCTTAAATTATTTATTGTCAAAATAAGGTATTTCGTCGTTAGATACCGACTCCTTTTCTTGCCAATAAGCAAGGGAAACAATATGTCCATCTGTCGTTTTTAACTGACGGCCAAATATGGCATTGGTAGCATTAAAACATAAATCGGTGACACCTATTGTAAAAGTTGTAGGTGCAGCAGGAACTATTGGAGCCGCTGCTACTACAGGTGCTGGAGCCGGCGCTTCACCTTCGACTAGTGCTGCCACCGGTGCAGCAGGAGCAGCTTTAGGGGCAGGGCTATCCACTACTACCACTTCGTATTTATTGAATTCTAATAAAGTTTTTAAAAACTGTACACGCTCAGCACTTGCATTTTTTTCTAC
The DNA here is from genome assembly GCA_947380435.1 of Chitinophagaceae bacterium. Classification (GTDB taxonomy): domain Bacteria; phylum Bacteroidota; class Bacteroidia; order Chitinophagales; family Chitinophagaceae; genus Sediminibacterium. Next base: position 3,534 of record CANCRC010000077.1, on the reverse strand, counting down.
AATAGCACATTTACTTGTACCTAAGTCTTCAAATTCGTGGTTCTTATTAATTGCCATAATACTTTATTTAAATACCAATACTTAATGAGTAAATATAATCGTACACCAAACTAGCTAAACCCGTAATAATAATACCTGCAATACAGATATACATAGCCAGCTGAGTAATTTTAGGAATGCTTAATTTTTGAATAGGCGCTTCGTTCTCGTCCATGAATATAGCTTTTACTACTTTTAAATAATAGTAAAAAGATACCACCATATTTAAAGAAGCGAATATGATTAAGCCATAATTGTCTTTAGCGGCACCGGCCATCATTAAAAATAACTTACCAAAAAAGCCCGCTGTAGGGGGTACCCCTGCTAATGAAAATAAAGCAATGGTTAATACCCAAGATAAAAACGGGTTGGTTTTGTAAAAGCCTTTAAAGTCTGAAATATTTTCTTTACCTGCTAAAGCGCTTACCACCGATACCACACCAAAGGCAGCAAGGTTAGAGAATACATAAATTAATACAAAGTAAACTAGTGAAGCAGAACCTGCTTGAGAGCTTCCTGAAATACCAATTAATATAAAACCTACTTGTGCAATAGAGGAGAAAGCTAAGAAGCGTTTAAAATTATCTTGTCTTAGGGCAAATAAATTACCAATTAAAATAGTAGCTATAGACAATACCACTAGTACACTATACCATACAGTAGCAATAGGGGTAAATACTTTATATAAAATAGAGGTGAAAGTGAATAGTACCGCTGCTTTAGAAACCACCGATAAAAAAGCAGTTACGGCTACTGGAGAACCTTCATATACATCGGCAGTCCAAAGATGAAAAGGCACTGCAGATATTTTAAAAGCAAAACCAGATACCACTAAGATAAATGCAAATATTTGCATGGGGTTATTACTAATATGTGCCGTTAATACATCAAAGCTAAGTGTACCCGTTGTGCCGTATAAAAAAGAAATACCCATTAATAAAATACCTGAAGAAAAAGCAGAAGACAATATTAATTTCATCGCAGCTTCTGATGATTTTCTTTTAGCTAAATCGAAATTAGCTGCAGCAGCTAAAGGAATGGTAGACATTTCAAGGCCTAGGTAGAACATTAATAAATTACCACTGGAAATCATAAAGAACATACCTAATAAAGAGGTGAAGATTAATAAATAAAATTCAGCTAATTGCTTATGGTTTTTTAACCATGCGTAAGATTGCATGGAAATAATTAATAAAGCTAGGTTCAATATATTTTTTTCTAGTACTATAAAAGCATTAGTGGTAAACATGCCATTGAAAATACCGCCTTCGCTCATACCAAATAAACCTGCTGCTAAATTGACAAGCAATAAGCCATTGATTAAATTTAATACGCTTTCATTGCTTCTTTCTTTACCAATTTTAATAAATAGTAAAATAAAAATAAGCAAGCTTAATATAAGTTCCTGTCTTAGTAATATAAAAATGTTAGATGACATGAGGCGAAATTATTTAAGGGTAATGGCTTTATTAATGTTGATCATTAAAAAATCGGTGGTAGGCATAATTAATTGGTTAATTAAAAATGGTGCTAACCCGATAATTAAAATTCCTATGATTAATAAACCGGCTGCTAATTTTTCATTCCAACTAGCATCGCTTAATAAAGCATGCTCATCAGAGATAGGGCCCATAATGGTTCTGCCTGTAGCGCGTAATATATATACTGCAGTCACTACAATAGAAGCTGCAGATATTACTGTAGCAGCACGATATACGCCATCTGGATTTTGCCAAGAGCCCATAAATACAGTCATCTCGGCTACAAATCCGCTGAAGCCTGGTAGGCCTAAAGAACATAAACCTGCAATCACAAATACGGTAGAGATAAAGGGCATGGCTTTTAATAATCCACCCAACTGTGCCACCATTCTAGTATGTGTTCTGGAATAGATCATACCAATGGCGGCGAAGAATAAGGCAGTCATTAATCCGTGAGATACCATTTGTATCACTGCACCGTTAATAGAAGTTTTATTCAACATACCAATCCCAAGTATTACAAATCCGCAGTGACTAATAGATGAATAAGCATTGATGTATTTTAAATCGGTTTGCATCATGGTGGCGAATGCACCATATATAATAGCAATGGTTGCTAGTAAAATAATGACCCATGAATAAGCATGCGCTGCATCGGGCATTAAAGCTGCCATGCGTAAACAACCGTAGCCACCTAGTTTCATAGAAATACCTGCTAAAAACATAGAAGCTGCTGTGGGTGCCGAAGCGTGACCATCGGGTACCCATGTATGAAAAGGAAATAAAGCAGCAAAGATGCCAAAGCCTAAGAATAAAAAAGGGAAGAAGAATTTTTGAACACCTAGGCTCATACCCATCTTGCCTATTTCCACCATATCAAAAGTATGCGTGTTATAATAAATACCCATTAAGCCCACAAATACTAATGCAGAGCCTGCCATTAACATTAAGGCCAACTTCATCGCACTGTTTTCTTTTTTACCCGATCCCCAAATACCTATTAATAAAAACTTAGGGATAACGGCTACTTCTAAAAAGAAAAATAAAGTAAATAAATCTAAAGAGATAAAGAATCCATAAGCACCCATACTTAATAATACTAGTAAGAAGAAGTATTCCTTACTTAGTTTTTCCATAGTCCATGAAACCAGTATACCTGCCACCACAATAAGGGAGGTTAATAAAATCATCGCAAGCGCGATACCATCTATACCTATATGGTAGTTAATATTTAATGCTTTAAACCAAACAGTATTGGTTTCAAATAAATGCGTAGCGGTATTGCCAGCAGCTCTTTGATCCATATACAATTTCAATAACCAGCTAGCTGTTCCTAATTGCGCTAAAGAGCCAGCTAGTCCAATAATTCTTATTTGCGCTAATTGCTTACTCAATAAAATGAGTAAAGCCGTAAGCAAGGGTAATAAGATTAATAAAGATAAATTCATATAAATATTTTATTTCCAGATATAAATAAATAAAACCGATAAGGCCAATACACCACCAAAGAAGTACAAGGCATAGTTTTGAACCTTACCCGATTGCAAGCCTTTAATAGCTGTTGAAATTTTTGCAGTGGTACTAGCTAATAATAAGACAAAACCATCTACTATATTTCTATCTGCCCAAGCAATAGGTTGTCCTATGAGTGGGAAGACAATTTTTTTAGTGATAAATAAATACAATTCATCTACATAAAACTTTTTATAAGCGGCTCTGTAAAAGCCACCAAATACAGCTACTGCTTTATCCGATTTTGTATTTTCTTTTTTATAAAAACTTGCAGACAGTAAAATAGCAATAATAGATAGTGTCACCGGTGCAATAGAGAAGATTAAATCAATATGTGTTTCCAGGGCAGCGCCATCGGAAGTGATAAATTGAGAGAAAGGAATAAAGCCTACAACCACTGCACATGCAGCTAAAATAATTAAAGGAAGTTTCATAGTCCAAGTTCCTTCGCCATGGTCGTGCGCATCGTCATGGCCAGCACTATGTGCTTTTGCAGGGGCTT
>CANCRC010000076.1 GCA_947380435.1 Chitinophagaceae bacterium | reverse complement strand
TTAGATTTATCTATCCCTGCAACATCAAGTATAGCGGGCAAAGACGATTGGGCATATGCCTATTTCCACATGACACCTAGTGTAGCTGCCATTACAATTTTGACTAAATTTCAAAACGATATTCGTAATAGTGAAGCACAAGTAGCTGAATATTGCCATAAAGAAATTGGTGAAGTAGAATTAATATATGATCAGTTCAATGCTTTTGCTGCTTCTAATTCTCAATACTTAATGCAGGGAGAAGAATTAGTAATTACAGCAGGAGTAGGTGCATTTAGTAGTGCGGCCAAGCCTTCTATTTCTATTGATGGAGTGAATGTGCCCATTACAGCAGACGGTTCTGGTATGTATAAAACCACTGCAGGGGCACCAGGTGTCAATACAAAAAGAGTAAGAATTTCATTCTTAAAACCCAATGGAGAAACAGCCATTGTAGAAAAAGATGTAAAATATACAGTGGGTACGCCAGCAGGTTTGGTGGTATCAACCGACAAAACAAGAGTATTTTATAAAGGTTTAGATAATCCATTAAGTGTAACAGGGGGTGGTGGTGCTGAAAAAATAAATGTTACTGTAGAGGGAACGGGTGCAACAGTAAGTAAAGCAGGCGCTGGACAATACATTGTAAAGTGTACTCAACTTGGAAATGTAATGGTGAATGTAAATGATGGTAAATTATCTCAAAAAATAAATATACCCGTTAAGCGTGTTCCAGATCCAATAGCTATTATTGGAGGAAGTGCAGGAGGTAATATGCCTGCCAATAAATTTAGAGTACAACAAGGAGTCATTGCCGATTTAAGAGACTTTGTATTTGAGGGCATTAAATTCAATGTAGTTTCATTTATAGTCATTGCTACTGGAAAAGGTTTTGACGAGCCGGAAGTAGCTGAAGTGAATGGGGCTGCATTTGCAAACGGGGCAAAGGATTTAGTAAGAAGATGTCAGCCAGGTACAACCGTTACCATTGGTGAAATTAAAGTGACAGAGCCAGGTGGGGGAACTAGAAAATTAGATCAAACCATTACTTTTATTTTACAATAACTAAGCTGAAAAAATTAGCTAGCTGCTGAAAAAAAAGTAGAAAAATATAAGACATGAAAAAATTAATATTCCATAGCTGCCTATTAGTATTAGCGCTTATTATAGTAAATGATGCAAGTGCTCAATTTAACTATAAGAAAAAAGGAGCACCTGCTGCTAAAGACACGGTTGCTACTAAGCCATTAGAGGCACCTACAACAGCTGCAGTAGCTGTTACGAAAGTAGCCATTGATACGAATATAAAATCTACCAAATCCATTGATACTATGATGGTGGGTGGCTTTAATGCAAATAATAAAAGAAGCTTAAGACCTAATTATGGTTTTTTCTCAGAGAACAATACAAGAAAAGCAATTCAACAAAGAACGCCACTGGCTTATGAAAATTTAAGAGAAGAGGATGCTTTATTTAGCGAATTTGTTTGGGAAGAGGTTGACGGTAGGGAAAAAATTAACCGACCTTTTATTTACCAAGCTTATGATGACAACGGTGACCAACGTTTTTTCGCACTATTATTAAGAGCTATAGAAAAAGATGGGGTAGTGCCTTTCTCTGCTGAAGGGGGAGACGACCGTTTCACTAAGCCATTGGGAATTGATGAAGTAAATGCAATGCTAAAAGGAAGTTTAGATACGCAGTTGGTTCAAAATATTAACAACCCTAATGTATTTGATACTAGTATTATATACAATACAAAACTAGCGCCTAATCCAGATTCCATTTATACATTCAGGTTAAAAGAGCAGTTTATTTTTGACAATAGAACAAGCAGAATGTATTGCAGAATTATTGGCATTGCACCGGTGGCAACCATTGTCATCAATAATAAACCAATTAAGCGTACTTTATTTTGGATATACTATCCAGAATTAAGAGCTACACTTGCTAAGAATCAAGTATATAACCCCAAGAATATTTCTAATAGAATCACATGGGAAGAATTATTTGAAAGCAGGTATTTCAATGGCTATATCGTAAAATCTACACTAGATAATTACAATGATAAAATGTTGAATGCTTTGTATAAGGATCCCACTAAACGTTTATTAGAAGGGGAGAAGATTAGACAAAGAATTTTCGATTACGAACAGGATAGATGGGTGTATTAATATGGGTATATTAATCCTAAGTTTACTAATTACTTGAGTCCTCTGTTTTTTCAAAAGCAGCTTTTAATATTTTAGCCTTACTAGGTCCAATAATTTCTGAAAGCAGTTCAAGCTTGGCTTCCTTTATTTTCTGCACCGATTTAAAATAAATCAATAATAAGTCCTTGGTTTTAGGGCCTATTCCTTCAATTTGATCCAAACTATTTTCAAGCGCCCCTTTGGACCTTTTGCTTCTATGAAACTGAATACCAAAACGGTGTACTTCGTCTCTTATATTTCTAATAAGTCGGTGTGCATCGGACTGCCAGTTTAATTTCATAGAGTCTTTATCGCCTACAAAGAAAATTTCTTCTAAATTTTTAGCAAGTCCAACGGTGGTTACATTTTGTTGAATGCCCAATTCTGTTAAAGCCTCAATGGCAGCGTTTAGCTGTCCTTTACCGCCATCTATAATTATGAGTTGAGGAAGTGCCTGTTTTTTTTCAATCACCGATTTATATCTTCTATACACCGATTCTTTCATGCTCGCGAAATCATTAATGCCCACTACAGTTTTTATATTGAATTTGCGGTAGTCCGATTTGCTAGGCTGACCATTTTTAAAACAAACCATGGCTGATACAGGGAAGGCTCCTTGAATATTAGAATTATCGAAACACTCAATATGAGTGGGCAGTGCTCCAAGATAAAGTTCGTCTTGCAGCTCTTGTAAAACGGTATCTTCTTTCAGTGGGTTAACTTGTACAAGTTTTTGTTTATACTCCCAGTCTTTTAAAGCGTAATCTGCATTTTTTTGTGAAAGGGCTAAAAGTTGTTCTTTATCTCCTTGCAAAGGGATGGTATATTTTACGCCTGGTAATGTATCTGCTAATTCAATAGGCACAATAATTTCTTTAGCTTCAGAAGCAAGATTATTTCTAAAATAATGAATGGCGAATGCTAATATAGTTTCTTTATTCTCTTCTAAGGGTACCGTTAAGGGTAATATATGCGTTTGAATAATTCTACCTTCTTGCACCATTAAATAACTCACATAGGCCTGGCCTTCATTATGGGCAATACTAAATACGTCCATGGGATGTTGGTGTTTTGTATATACCACCGATTTAGTCTGATAAGTTTCTAGTTCTTCAATTTTTCTCTTAGTCAGGTCTGCTTTTTCAAATTGCATAGCAGCCGCTTCATCTTGCATTTTTGTTTGCAGTTCTTGAACAACTGGTTTAATATTTCCTTTTAATAAATTTTGCACCTGCTCTATAGATTCATTATAGGCAGTTTCTGACTGAAAATTTTGACAGGGCCCTAGGCAGTTACCTAAATGATATTCCAAACAAACTTTAAATTTTCCTAATTCAATATTTTTTTTAGTGAGTGGAAGGGTACAGGTTCTTAAAGGAATAGTTTGTTTAATATGATTCATTAACTCTCTTACGGCCAGTGCATGTGTGAAAGGGCCAATATAAGTAGAGCCATCTTTTATTTTTCTTCTTGTAATATAGACCCTAGGGAAGGACTCATTTTTTATAATAATATAAGGATAGGTTTTATCGTCCTTTAAATTAATATTATACTTGGGCTGATAATTTTTAATGAGTTCATTCTCGAGAATAAAGGCATCGTGTTCAGAGTTCACAATGGTAAATTGGATATCCTTTATTTTTTCTACTAGTTCAATTGTTTTTTGATTTTCTTGGTGGGAGAAGAAATAGGAGCTTACCCTTTTTCTTAGGTCTTTAGCCTTGCCTACATATAATAAAGCCCCCTTTCCATCAAAATATTGATAGATGCCCGGTTCATGGGGTATGCTTGACTGAATTTCCTTAAACTGCTCTTTTTCCATATTAGCCGCTGTGGTCACAAAAATACTTTATATTTTTGTGTCATGGAATTATCTGTTAATATACCTGCCCTTCTTTTTCCAGCCATTAGTTTAATTATGTTGGCTTACACCAATCGCTTTTTAGCCTTATCCAATAGGGTAAGGGTCTTGCACGATAAATACCAACTAGAGGAACAGCGCCATATCATTTTTGGCCAAATTAAGAACATAAAGTACAGGATTAAATTAATCCAGAATATGCAAACCTATGGAGTAGCTACCTTGCTACTTTCTATTTTGTCTATGTTCTTTATTTTTATAGAATACCAAAAAGTGGCTCAGTTTATTTTTGCCCTTAGCTTAATCACTTTTTCTATTTCAATATTTTTATCACTCATTGAAATTCGATTAAGCACGAAGGCCATTGAGTTGGAATTGAGTGACATGGAAGGACTAGAAGACCCCACAGTGATGGAATATTTAAGAAAGAAATTTGATAGAGAGTAAATGGGTAAAGCTTACTGCTAACTAATTAGACATTCTTCTTTCTCCAATTTGTTGTCTCCACATAGCATAGTACAAGCCCTTCTCAGCTAATAATGAATCATGAGTACCTTTTTCGATGACTTGTCCTTTCTCTAAAACATAAATTCTAGTTGCATGAATAATGGTAGACAATCTATGTGCAATCATAATAGTTATCTGTTCTCTTTCGGCAGATAACTGTCTAATGGTATCGGTAATCGATTCTTCCGTAATACTATCTAAAGATGAAGTGGCTTCATCAAATATCAATAAATGAGGATGTCTTAATAAGGCCCTGGCAATAGATAATCTTTGTTTTTCTCCACCACTTAATTTTAAACCACCTTCTCCAATTAAAGTGGCCAAGCCATTGCCTCCTTTGTCTAAGATATTAGAACAGCTTGCCTTGGTAAGGGCTAAAAGCATATCTTCTTCTGTTGCATTGGGAGCAACAAAGGCTAAATTTTCTCTAATCGTACCTGCAAATAATTGAGTGTCTTGGGTAACAAAGCTAATTTGATTGCGAAGTCCCGTCATGTCAATATTTTTTGAATTCACATCATTGACTAATATTTCTCCCTCTTGTGGTTCATATAATCCCACTAATAATTTCACCAAGGTGCTTTTGCCTGCCCCTGAAGGTCCTACAAAGGCAACGGTTTCGCCCTTCTTTGCTTCAAAGCTAATATTATCAATGGCTTTAAAATTTGCCGTTTGATGTTGAAAGCCTACTTGGTGGAAGGCTAACTGTTGAATATCTCCAACAGCAATGGGGTTGCTAGGGGTTTGTTCGATAGGCTTTTTCATTAAGGCATCGAAATTATTTAAAGAAGCCTCTGTTTCTCTATAGCTTAAAATAATACTTCCAATTTCTTGAAGTGGTCCAAAAATAAAAAAGCTATAAAACTGTAAAGAAATTAATTGACCTACTGTTAAAATTTCTTTGAAGATGAGCCACATTAAAGTAAAAGTAATCACCTGTCTTAAAAAATTCACCATGGTGCCTTGGATGAAACTTAAGGAACGAACATTTTTTACTTTTTTTAATTCAAGGGCTAATATCTTATACGTATTATTATTTAGTCTTTGAATTTCTTGTGTGGTTAAACCTAAACTTTTAATAAGTTCAATATTGCGTAAGCTTTCGGTAGTCGTACCTGCTAAAGAAGTCGTTTCTTTTACAATTGTTTTTTGAATGACTTTAATTTGCTTGCTTAACAAATTGGTAACATAGGCAATAAGGCTGGCCCCTCCAATATAAATAGGAATAATGGACCAATGTAGTCTTGTGGCATAAATAGAAACAAAAATGACACTTACAATAATGCCAAATAATACATTCACTACATAGCTAATAAATTTTTCACAATCGGCTCTTGCCTTGGTTAAGATAGATAAAGTCTCACCGCTTCTTTGGTCTTCAAAGGCTTGATAAGGAAGCTGCATGGAATGTTTTAATCCGTCGGTAAATAAAGCAGCGCCAAATTTTTGAATAATGACATTCACTGTATAATCTTGAAAGGCCTTGGCAATTCTACTTACCATGGCTGTACCCACCAATAGCAATAACATATTACTTACGCCCCATAAAAAATCGGACTGTGTTCTGTGGTGACCAGCTGCATCCACAATAGGGTTTTTGGCAAATTCGTCAATTAGTTTACCAAAAATCATGGGGTCGAATAAAGAAAAAGTCTGGTTAATACCTGCTAATATAAAAGCTAGTAAAACAAGGCTTCTAAAGGGTTTAATATATTGGAATAAAATCTTCATAATCTGTTTTTATTAAGGGGCCAAAGATAATAAATATAGGCGTCTTTTCTAGAAAACCTTGTTTATCCACCTGCTGTTGAAAACTGTAGCAGCCAGGTGTAGTGGCTTTCAAATCTATTATCATAGATTAGAGTAGACAATAAGTTACCCAATCTAGTTCAACCTATACGATTCACCTTATAATATTGATACTATGTTATGGAGAAAATTCAATGGAGAAAAAATTGTACTGCCTATTAAAGAAGCAGTGAAGCAAGCCATTATTACTGAGTCCGAGAAAAAGACAAAATTAAAAGTATGTATTGGAACGGATAGTCAAGTAAAAGCCAATATAACAGAGTTTGCTACCGTGATTGTTTTTTTAAGAGAACATAATGGTGGCTTTATGTATATCCATAACGATAAGACTACGCAAAAATATCACCTGAAAGAAAGAATGTTAATGGAAGTGGCTAAAAGCATTGAAATTGCTTATGAGCTTTGTGATCTTTTTATTGAACACAATATTGAAATGGAAGTACATGCAGATATTAATACCAACCCACAATTCAAAAGCAATGATGCTTTAAAGGAAGCTATGGGTTATATATTGGGAATGGGCTTTGCTTTCAAGGCCAAGCCAGAAGCCTTTGCAAGCAGTTGTTGTGCAGATAAGGCAGTGAATTAAATAAATGTATTAAAGCCCTTTAAAGTATTAAAGTCCTTCTGCGTCTAGTTTATTGTACTGGTCAATACAGGCCAATACTTCGTCTACTCCTGTTCTTTTTTCTGCACTCGTTACAAAACCTTGTGGTAAAAAAGGAAGTATTTTATTCAGCGCTTCAAAAAATGATTTTACATTTCTTGCTACCACACCTGGTTTCTCTTTATCTGATTTGGTAAATATAAGCGTGAAAGGAATTTCCCATTTGAATAATTGTTCAACAAATTCTAAATCAATTTTTTGGGGAGCATGTCTGCTATCTATTAAAACAAATACACGATTTAAGTTTTCTCTTTTTCTTAAATAGTTTTCAATCATTTGCTCCCATCTTCTTCTACTACTTTGTGACACTTTGGCAAATCCATAACCGGGTAAATCTACAATATACCATTTGTCTTGTTTGCCTTTGGCTACACTATTACTTACAATTTCAAAATGATTGATAAGTTGAGTCTTACCTGGGGTACCAGAGGTTTTGGCCAAGTTTTTTTGTCCGCATAAGGCATTGATAATAGAGGACTTACCTACATTACTTCTTCCAATAAAGGCATATTCAGGCGCTTTCAATGCAGGGCATTGATCAAAGCTAGGACTTGAAATTAAATAAGTTGCTTTAACAATTTTCATACTTTAGGAGCCTTATTTAGCGGCGCCTTCTGGTTTTGTAGGTCTTTTTAACTTTAGGCTGTCAGCAGGATAGGTTGCTTTAATGGTATCAATAATATTTTGGCACCAATTAGAAATTAAAGCTTTTTCTGCTTCTGTTAATTTAGCTTCTGTATGAATTAGCGTATAAGAAGGTAATGGCATTTCACCTTCTTTAATTTGCTCAATTACTTCTTCTAATTTTTTATTTTGCTTACCAATTCTATAGCCAGCAAACTCATTAATATTAAAATGACGCTTGCCGTCTTTTACATGATCAGCTAACCAATAGCCAATAGGTTGAATGGATGCGTAGAAAGGATATTTTGTGTTGTTGGTATGACAATCGGCGCAGGCCTTGTCAAATACTAATTTAACACTATCAGACATAGGGTATAAATTGGTAATATCTTTAGTAACATCGCCTGAATTATTTTTTGCGGGGCGTATAAATTGGATAACGATTAATGCGACTAATAAACCAATAAGTATTTTCTTTATCATAAAATTGTTTTTATTTTTTTTTAAATATAATTAAGATTTTGACTGTTTTTTCTTTAATAAGTTTAACAATATAGTGATTCTTGTATTGCTAAACAATGATTTGACTATTCCTTAAAGATAATCTTAATTCGTAATTTTATTAAATTAATACATCACCGGTCATCTCAATAGGAATATCTAAGCCCATTACATGAAGTATGGTGGGGGCTAGATCACCTAATTTACCTGGTTGGATACTTCCTTTCCATTCCTTGTCTATAATGAAGAAGGGTACTAAATTGAGGGTATGGGCTGTATTAGGGCTTCCGTCTTCATTAATCATGTAGTCGGCATTGCCATGATCGGCCGTTAAAAAAATAGTATAACCATTCTCTAAACCAGCAGTAACAATTTTTTCAACGCAAGCGTCCACCGTTTCCACCGCCTTCATCACCGCAGAAAATACGCCTGTATGACCTACCATATCGGCATTGGCAAAGTTTAAACAAACAAAATCGGGATTACCTGCTTTAATTTCAGGCAATAATTTATCGGTTAATTCCGCTGCACTCATTTCAGGTTGTAAATCATAGGTAGCTACTTTAGGAGAGGGCGCCATAATTCTTGTTTCACCTTCGAAGGGTAGTTCCCTACCACCACTAAAGAAAAAAGTAACATGGGGATATTTCTCCGTCTCCGCAATTCTAATTTGTTTCTTATTGTGTTTTGCTAAAACTTCTCCCAAGGTATTTTCTAAATTATCATTTTCAAAAATGATATTTACTTTTTTAAAGGTCTCATCATATTTTGTAATAGTGGTATAATGTAAGTCCAATTTTTTCATACCAAAGTCTGGAAAGTCTTTTTGGCTAAGTACTTCAGTAATTTCTCTACAACGGTCGGTTCTGAAATTAAAGCATAGCACTGCATCTCCGTCTTTAATAGTAGCAATGGGTTTGCCATTTTCAGTTAGAACTGTTGGTTTTATAAATTCATCAGTAATGTTAGCAGCATAGTTAGTTGTAATAGCCTCTAGCGCAGAAGCTGCTACTGGTCCTGTACCTTTCACTAAACAGTCATAGGCTAATTGAACTCTTTCCCATCTTTTATCTCTATCCATTGCATAATACCTGCCACTTACTGTCGCAATTTTTCCTGCTGAATTTTTTAAATGATTTTCAAGATTTTCTATAAACCCTAACCCACTTTTAGGATCGGTATCTCTTCCGTCCGTAAAGACATGAATATACAGTTGGCTTAAACCTTTTGATTTACATAAATCGCAAATAGCTTTTAAATGACTTGTATGAGAATGTACACCACCATCACTTACTAAACCTAACAAGTGTAATGGCTTATTATTTTGTTTTGCATAGTCAATGGCTGCTAATAAAGTAGGGT
>CANCRC010000075.1 GCA_947380435.1 Chitinophagaceae bacterium | reverse complement strand
ACCCTTAAAAAAACTTTACTACTTATTGGATTTAAATCACTTGATAACTAATAAAAAGCCCTTACATTTCGGTAAGGGCTTTTTTATGCTACTATAATATTTATTGATAGTAAAACGTGTAGAAAACAATACTAATCATCGCCGAACTTTCGAGCTTGCGAGCAGTGAGAAGATGATTAGGTATTTTTTCTATAAGTTTTTCTTCTAAAGGTCAGTTCAGAAGAAAAAAAAGTCCTTAAATTTTTATTAAGGACTTTTTAATTATCGGCTAAGGTTCATTGAACGCTCTTTGTATAAATTTCTAAAGTAAGGGTCGCGTAAGTCTTTGATAAATCTAATGGCTTCTCCTGTACTTTTCATTTCAGGGCCTAATTCTTTATTCACGCCAGGGAATTTTTCAAAACTAAATACGGGCTCTTTGATAGCGAAACCGTCTAGTTTTTTCTCCATAGTGAATTCAGATAATTTATTGGCACCTAACATTACTTTAGTGGCAATGTTTAAATAAGGTATCTGGTAGGCTTTGGCAATAAAAGGAGTGGTTCTAGAGGCTCTTGGGTTGGCTTCAATCACAAACACTTTATCGTCCTTTATGGCAAATTGAATATTGATGAGCCCTTTGATATTTAAAGCGCGTGCAATTTTTTCACTATAAAATTCCATCGTAGCCACAATGAGTGGTGTTAAATTAAATGCGGGTAATACAGCATTGCTATCTCCACTATGAATTCCTGCTGGTTCAATATGTTCCATCACACCCATCACATGAAAAGTCTCACCATCAAAAATGGCATCTACTTCTGCTTCTTGGCAACGATCTAAGAAATGATCGATTAATATTTTATTACTAGGAATATGTTTTAAGATACTTACCACAGCAGTTTCTACTTCTGCATCGTTAATCACAATACGCATTCTCTGTCCACCAATCACATAGCTTGGTCTTACGAGTACTGGGTAACCTACTTTATTTGCTACCTCAATGGCTTCTTCTGCTGTATAGGCTGTGCCGTAATCGGGATATGGAATTTCTAATTCTTTCAGTAAATCACTGAAACGACCTCTGTCTTCTGCAATGTCTAAGCTATCAAAAGAAGTACCAATTATTTTAATGCCTCTTTCGCTTAAACGCTTTGCTAATTTTAAAGCGGTTTGACCTCCTAATTGTACAATAACCCCTTCAGGTTTTTCTAGTTCAATAATTTCCCAAAGATGTTCCCAGAAAACAGGTTCGAAATATAATTTATCTGCCATATCAAAATCGGTAGAAACTGTTTCTGGGTTACAGTTTACCATAATGGCTTCGTATCCTGATTCTTTAACGGCTAGTAATCCATGTACGCAACAATAATCAAATTCAATACCTTGTCCAATTCTATTGGGGCCACTGCCTAAAACAATAATTTTCTTCTTTTTGGTGGAGATGGATTCGTTAGAATGTAGCGTCTTGCTCATAGGTATTAAATTGGGCAAAAATACATCAGCGAAATCATTTCTACGAATTTTTATCCAAGGGTTTTCCACCGGCTTTTTACCGTACTAGGCATAGCTCCTCCCAGCGGGTGGTATAGCGTTTACTGCGCCTTTCGCTACGCATTTTCCAGTTTTTCTGAGTACCACTAGTGCCAAACTTCACTATATCGTTGCGGTAGGCGGCATTCATATTGTCTATAACATTCATAAGTTTCTTACGTCTGGTGTCGTTGGGGGCAACAAATAAATTGGTTTGAAGGCTGTTATCGGGCACAAAATCGCTTAAGATCACACCTGCTTTTTTATAAATCTCCCCCTGCTCAAATAAGCTTTTGCCTAGGGTGACTACCGCTTTAATAATATCGGGGCTAAGTTGGCTGGGGTTGTCAAGTAGGGTGAAGCCGCTTACTTGCCTGCCCCTGTGGTAGTAAGACTTGTCTATATTAACAGGTGCTTTTTTGAGTAAAAAAACACTTACCCCGCAAGCCGCACTATGCTGTCTTCTTAATTTTTCTGTAGCACGGGCGGCATAGGTAGCGAGGGCTTCTTCTATTTCTTGCCAATCGCTTACTTCTCTTCCAAACATACGAGTAGTAGCAATCATTTTTTTTTCGTTGCGAGGCGCTTGCATGCCATGTGTTTTATGACCTTTTAATTCTCTTATTAATTTAATACCTGTAATGCCGCCTAAAAAACGTTTGCCCCAACTAAGGTCTTTGATACTAAGTGCAAAGGCCGTGTGCACACCATATATTTTTAATTTTTCACTATAACTAAAACCAATGCCCCAAATATCTTCCACTGGTGTTTCTTGTAAAGCTTTTTGTATTTTTTGAGTAGTATTTAAAATAACAATACAACCTGTTTTTATTTTATTTTTTTTAGCCAGTCGGTTCGCGACTTTACTTAATACTTTATTGGGCCCTACGCCAATAGACACAGAAATGCCTGTCCAATTCTCAATGGTGTTTTTAATGTTGATACAGAAATCTTCTAAGCCTTCGGGTGGAATATGTGCTAGGTCTAGGAAGGCTTCGTCTACCGAGTACACTTCTACACAGCCCGGTGGCAGTAGCTGTCGCATGGTTTCCATGACGCGCCAACTAAGGTCTCCGTATAAATGATAGTTAGAAGAAAAAGCGTGTACTTTATTTTTTTCGATGAGTTCTTTTGCTTGAAAATATGGAACGGCCATAGAAATGCCTAACTGCTTCGCTTCATCGGAACGAGATACAATACAACCATCGTTATTACTTAAGACCACAATAGGGGATTGTTTAAGTTGTGGTTGAAAAAGCCTTTCACAAGAACAATAAAAACTATTACAATCTACAATGGCTTGCACAAAAAATTATTTTCAAGATGAACCATTTTACAAACTATGTATCACAAAACTAACAATGCCCCAAGTGCTATATTGTTCTAGTTGAGCCACTTGAATAATACCATATCTTTTATTTTCAGGCACCAGGCTAATGCTATGTTCTTGTATTTGTAATCGGCGTACTAAAAATTCTCCATTCAAAACAGCTACCACTACTTTGCCTGAGCTCGCGGGTAGGCTTCTATCTACAATTAAAATATCACCTATGTGAATGCCGGCACCTAACATGGCATCACTGTTTACGCGAAAGAAAAAAGTTGCGGGCTTATTGCGAATAAGTTGCTCGTTCAGGTCAATACCTCTTTCCATAAAATCGTCGGAGGCCGCTCCAAAACCGGTGGCATTGGCCTGTATAATCTGACTCGATTGGTAGTTCTTATTAATCTGTTGGGTGGCAATTCCTTCTGCTGGCTCTCTATCTATAAATGACATAAAACTAAATTTATTAGCAATATTAACTAAATAATTTAGTATTTAATATATTTATTTATACCCTTTTTTTCTGCTATTTATACCTTGTTTTGGAGGGACTATTTTTTCTAGGTGTTTATAATCAGGACTTTATCAAGGGGGTTAGTGTATATTGGGCTCGAAACTGTGGTAGTATGTCTAAATTTTATATCGATCCCATTATTGGCAGAGCCAAAACCATCGACACTTCTTTTTATTTAGAGCCTCAAATTTTGGAAAATTCTAAAGAAAAAATATTTGCCCCTAGCTGGCAATATGTTGGACATACAGGCATGGTTCCGAATGTAGGCGACGCGCATCCATTTAAATTATTGGAAAATTATATAGGGGAGCCCTTAGTTCTTACCAAGGACGCCAATGAACAAATACATTGCTTGTCGAATGTATGTACACATAGAGGTAACTTAATGGTATACGAACCTTGTTCTGCGCAAAAACATTTGCGTTGTAAATACCATGGCAGGGCTTTTCATTTAGATGGAAAGTTTATTTCTATGCCAGAGTTTACGGCAGTGGAAAATTTTATTCCAGAAAACAATCACTTACATAATTTGCCTTTATTTAAATGGGGGCCTTTATTATTTACACAATTAACCAAAGGCATTGGCCCGGAAGTTTTTTTTCAAGAAATGCAAAAGCGTGTAGGGTGGTTGCCTATTGATAAATTAGTTTTTGATGCAGCCAGATCGAATGATTATTATATTAAAGCCAATTGGGCATTGTACTGTGAAAATTATTTAGAAGGATTTCATATTCCTTTTGTACATCCAGGACTTAATGCTTTTTTAGATTTTAAAGATTATTCTACTGAGTTATTTCCTTATGCAAGTTTGCAATTAGGTATTGCGAAAAATAATGAACATTGTTTTGATATTCCTTCAGCGCATATGGATGCAGGTAAAAAAATAGCCGCTTATTATTTTTGGGTTTTCCCGAATATGATGTTTAATTTTTATCCATGGGGTTTGTCAGTGAACATTATAACACCTATTGATGCAGGTAATACCAAGGTGAGTTTCTTAAGTTTTGTATTTGACGCAAGTAAACTTGGCCAAGGTGCCGGAAGCGGCTTGGATACAGTGGAACAAGAGGATGAAGAAATTGTACAACATGTACAAGAAGGCATTCGCTCTCGTTTTTACCGTTATGGTAGATATGCCACTTTGCGCGAGCAAGGCACGCATCACTTTCATAGTTTGTTAGCCAGCTTTTTGCAGCAATAATTTATTTTACCCACTGCACGGCTACAGTCCAATCGCTGCCTGCGTAGACATGATATTTTTCAGAAAAACTTCCTTGGTTCAAGGCAAAAGATAAATTCATTAAACTATTTAAATAGGCAAGAGGTTTTCCAACGCCTACGCCTCCAAAAGTATTTTCAAAAGGCATGCTACCGGTATAGACTATTTTTTTATTTTTAAAAATTTCTACCTGTATTTCATTTTTGGTATGCGCTAAGGCATTAAATTTTTTCCAATAGGCTTGGTCTATATTGGTCCAAATATTTCCATATTGAATATCTAGTATATCAATGGTGCCTTTTAATTGATTACCCGCTAATGCTGCTTTTTGAAAAGGAAGCGAGGTTATAGCAGCCGTACTTATTTTACCCACTTGTTCGTAACTAATTTTATGTGAAGCTAAACGAGCAGCAGTAAAAGCATAAACATCTCTACCATGAAAAGTATAAGAAGCTTCTGAATTTTTTCTTCTATTAGTTACTTCATCAATTTCACGAATGGAATCAATGCCTAATGAAGTGGCAATTAAAGTAAGTGTTCCGTTGTCGGGTGTAACAATATAATGTCCCGATTTTGTTTTCACCACCACCGATCTTCTTTCGGTGCCCACGCCAGGGTCTACCACCGATACAAACACTGTTCCTGCAGGCCAGTAAATAATAGTTTGGTCTAATCTATAAGCAGCTTCCCATATATTATAAGCAGGTATATCATGGGTAAGGTCATATAATTTTAAAGAAGCATCCACTGCAGTAGCCACGCCTTTCATAGCAGAAACGGCCCCATCCTTGGTGCCAAAATCGGTTTGAAAAACCACAATGCCATTTTGCGCTGATACGCTTATTGTTGTAAATGTTGTAATTAAAACAATGATACAGCTGCTAAGTATTTTTTTCATATTGGTTATTTAAATTCTATATATCGTTATTGAATATCTTTCAACTGGATAAAATACAAAATACCTTTTTCTGGCTCTCTGATCGCTTCGCTCACAAAGTTCGCTACGAAAAAGTATTATTGTATTTCATCTATTTATATATTAATTAGTATAAGATAAAAAAAGCCTTCCCGAACAAACGAGAAGGCTTTAAAGTTATTCAAAAATTGTCATTAAAACTTAAAGACCAATTTGCTAAATATTCTCATACCATTGTAACCCATTTGAACGCCATCCCAAGGGCCACCTGTTTCATTATCACCCGCCCACCATTTAGCTTGTGGATTCACTGCGAAGTCGGGGTGTACATTTAAAATATTATCCGCACCTAAAATCAAAGATGTTTTTTTGTTTAATTGTACATTTAAATATAAGTCGGTAGAAACTTTACCGCTGTAATTAAATACCTCTGGTAACATTACATTTTCATCTGCATCAGAAGGTACTTCAGGATTAATACCATCGCCATTATATCCAAAGCCTGTTAAAGCAAGCGCGCCAAAATAAGTAAGACGCGTTCCAATGCTCACTTTATTTTTTGTGTAATCAAAGCTCATAGAGAATTTTGATTTAGGAGCAGAAGCTTTTAAGAAATATTTTTCTCTATCATTAAAGAAAGTATTTGCATTGTATTCTGTGGTGCTTAAGGCAGCAGGTACATTAATTGCATCAATACTAATATTTTGAATATTGGCTACAAATAAAAACTTGAATTTTTCAGTTGCAGAAATTTTCTTTTGATAATCGGCTACAAAGTCAACCCCTGTATTCGTTGTATTCACTGCATTGGCAAAGAACTGAGCAGTAGCAACACCTAAGCCATTCAACTTAGAAGTTAATTCAGTTGGAAGTGAAGCATCGCTAGCGCTAAATAATCCAGATAATACCACTCTGTCTTTCATTTTAATGGAATAACCATCTACCGTAAAGGTTAAATTTTTAGAGGGTTTCCAAGAAAAGCCTACGCTCATATTGGTAGAAGTTTCTTGTTTCAATTTTGGTATACCTGCTAGTCTTGTGATAGGATCGTCGTTATTCGCAACACGAGATTGAACTAGACCTCCATTAGAGAAAGAAGTTAAAGTATTGCTGAAATATTTTTGTTGTAAGGAAGGAGCGCGGTAGCCAGTACTAAATGAACCTCTCAAATTAAAATTACTACTCAATTTTAAACGAGCAGAAGTTTTAAAAGTAGCTACAGAACCAAAGTCAGAATAATTCTCTGCTCTTACAGCAGCTGTAATTAAAAACATTTCTGAAGGGGTGAATTCAATATCACTATAAGCACCTGTTACAATTCTATTGGCTTTTACTTTATCATCTGGGCTGAAGCCTGGAAAACCTTGTGAACCTGGTGCTTGCTCTAAACCGTAAGAATTGGTAAAGGCTTTATAAGAATTAATCTCACCTTTAAAAATACTGTACTCTTCAAATCTTAATTCACCACCATAAGAAACCTTAATACCACCATTGTTCACCTTGCCAAATTGTTTAGAGATATCTAAGTTGGAAGTGTTTTGTAAGAAATTAAAACCTCCGTCGTCGAAATGGGTTTGACTTACATTGCCAATATTAGAGGCGTTGAAAGTACCATCACCAAAGTAATGGAAATTATTATTTCCAAAAGCATTACTTAAATCCCAGTCCCAACCACGGCTGCTTGTTTTAGAAAAGCCAGTCACCATAGAAACGTCTTGAATATTGGCTTGTATATGTGGGTTATAGCTGGTGTCTCCAGAACCTGATCTAAACATAATATCAGGTACGAATATTAAACTGCCATTAGGGTTTACAGGAAAACGAGTAGGTCTTGCAGACCAGTTACGCGTATAAGCGTATGCGTCTGATTTTTTTGAATTGATACTTCCAAAGGCATAAAATTTAATGTCATCACCTAGGGGTACCTCCATATTAAACATTGCACCTATAGAATTCATAGAACCATCTCCAAAACCTTGTCTCCAAGTATTGGTAGGCAAACCATATTTGTCTTCAATATTGGAAGATGCTGCTTGACGGAAAGTTTTTCCTTGGTCTAATGCATCAAAAGATATATTAATGAATCCTCCTTTTTTTCCAATATCAAATCCTCTATTGGCAGAAACAGATTTCGTTACACCGTCAATAGGACCACTATATAAATAGTCTTTATTATCTTTAAATTGATTGGTGTTAAATTTTTTATCATAATAACCTGCCATACCTGTAGTGATATTCCACTCGTTGGTATTTTTTCTTAAAACAATATTCATGACACCTGCAATCGCATCAGAACCATATTGTGCAGAGGCGCCATCTCTTAAAATTTCAATTCTATCTACAGCAGACATAGGAAAACCATTTAAGTCTACTCCAGAACCACCACGACCTCTTGTTCCAAATAAACCTACTAAGGCGGTGCTATGTCTACGCTTGCCATTTATTAAAACTAAAGTTTGATCAGGGCCTAAACCTCTTAGTGTACCAATATCTACGTGGTCTGCACCATCTGCTCCCGATTGTTTATTATAGTTAAATGAAGGGGCTACAAAATTTAAAGTAGAAGTTAAATCCATTCTCGCCGTATTCATTCCAACATCTGTTAATTTAATTACATCAACAGGCACTGGCGATTCTGTTTTAACACGACCCGCACCTCTAGATCCCACAAGAATTACATCTTGTAAGTCGGAAGTACTTGCTGTTAAAATAATATTCATAGCATTACCAACAGCCAATTGTTTTTTTGATTCAAAACCAATTGAGCTAAATTCTATTACATCATTGGTATTGGCTGCAATAGTGAAGGAACCATTTTTATTGGAAGTGGTTACTGTTTTTGAATTTGCTACTCTAATAGTAACACCTTCAAGTGCATTGCCTTTTGAATCACTAACGACTCCTTTAATGGTTTGGTTTTGAGCAAAACTGTTTAGGGTGAAAAGGGAGAAAAATACCAAAAACAGGGGGGTTAATTTTGTGCGCATGTGGTTTGATTTGTTATCAATTTACAACTTTTTCAGGTTTTATGTTTTATACGCTATAATTAATTACTTTTATTGAGCATAAAGCATCAATTTTTTACCCCATGGAGGCAATTTTAAAACATATTGAAAATCTATATAATACAATTCATCCCCATCCTTGGGATAGAATTCAAAAAATACCACAAAGTGGAGGTGATCGTATCTATTTTAGAATTAGCCATGGGCAGCAGTCTTGGATTGCGACTTATAATTTAAATATTAAAGAGAATCAGACCTTTATTTATTTCGCAGAACATTTTTATAAAAATGGAATGCCTGTTCCTAAAATTTTAGCAGTGAATGAATCTTGTAATACTTATTTGCAAGAAGATGTAGGTGCAGTTTCTTTGTTAGATGTTTTAGAGCAAGAAGGAAAAACGGATGCAGTATTTACATTGTTTCAAAAAAGTTTAACCGCCTTAGCGAAATTACAAATAGAAGGAGCGAAGGGCTTAGATTATTCTAAATGTTTAACCTCAAAATATTTTGGGAAGCATTCTATATTAACTGACTTACTTTATTATAAGTATTATTTTTTAGACACTTTGCAATATGCTTATGATAAGCAAGCCTTAATTGATGAGTTTGAAATATTAAGCGATCAGTTAGCGGTAAGTCATTTTGATAATTTTATGTTCCGTGATTTTCAGAGCAGAAATATTATGGTACAAAATGGCGAAGTGTATTTTATAGACTTCCAAGGTGGCATGCAAGGTGGCCTGCCTTATGACGTGGCTTCCTTGTTATGGCAGGCTAAGGCAGCGCTATCTAATGAATGGAAAGCAAAATTATTAGATCATTATATTGCTGAATTGCAAAAATTATTACCGAGCCCTTTAGAGGCAAAAGACTTTAAAAAACAGTATAATGGTTTTGTATTATTAAGACTCTTGCAAGTTTTAGGCGCTTATGGTTTTAGAGGTTTGTTTGAAAGAAAGGCGCACTTCTTAACCAGTATACCTTTGGGTTTAGAAAATTTAAAAAGTTTTTTAAAGACTTATGCTTTAGATAAAGACACACCTGTTTTTGCTTCCATCTTAGATTGG
>CANCRC010000074.1 GCA_947380435.1 Chitinophagaceae bacterium | reverse complement strand
AAAACGAGTTAAGTTTCCGTAGTTTTGCGCCTCCAAAACAAGCTATGCAAGATAGAATACTCAACAAAGCCCGAGAATTGATGTTCCAAACTGGGGTCAAACATGTCACCATGGATGACTTGGCTACTCAATTGGGCATCAGCAAAAAGACCATTTACCAGTATTTTAAGGACAAAGATGCCTTGGTGAGTTCCGTAGTTGAATTTGAACTAGCCAACCACGCCTTAATATGTAATCAAAGTATGCAAGCTGCAGATAATGCCGTGCATGAAATATTCTTATTAATGACTGTGATTCAGGAAATGTTTAATAGAATGAATCCCCTTGCCTTATTTGAAATTGAAAAATATTATCCTTTGGCCTTTGAGAAAATTAAAAACCATAAAGACGATTTTATTTTTTCTATGATTAGCAAAAATTTAGAAAAAGGCATTGCAGAAGGTTTGTATAGAAAAGATGTGGATGTAACCATTCTTTCTAAATACAGATTAGAAACAAGTTTGATTCCTTTTAATATACATGTTTTTCATCCTTCCAAATTTGATATGCTAAAAGTGAACTTACAAATTATTGAACACTTTGTTTATGGTGTAGCCACTTTAGAAGGTCATAAATTAATGGACACCTATAAACTTAACAATCTAAAATAAATTCTTAGTTAATAAATAAATAAAAATGAAATATCTATCCCTCCTACTAGTTGTACTTATACAAAGCCAGCTACTAAGTGCGCAAACAGAAATCAAGCCCTTACATTCTTTTTCATTAAATGATTGTGTATCCTTTGCGCAAAAAAATAATGTACAAGTTAAAAATTCTTTATTGGCCATTGATGCACAAGTGCAAACCAATAGAGAAATTGCCGCTGCAGCCTTTCCTACCATTGGAACGAATATAAGTGGTACAGACTATACAAAAATACCTACCTCCTTACTACCCGCACAAATATTTGGTGGACCAGCAGGTACTTTTATTCCGGTACAGTTTGGAACTAAATTCAATGCCAACTATGGTGCGAATTTTCAACAATTACTTTTTGATGGTCAAGTTTTTGTAGCCTTACAAGCGCGTGAAACTTCTTTAGAAATGCAAAGAAAAAATGCAGCAGTCACTGAAGAAGCCATTAAAGCTAACATTTATAAAATATATTATCAACTGTCGGCAAGTAAAACGCAATTGAATATTTTAGATGCTAATATTGAGCGTTTAAACAAACTAGCCCACGATGCGCAAATCATGTACAAGAACGGCTTTGCAGAGAAATTAGATGTAGATAAAGTAAGTGTGCAATTAAACAATTTACAAACTGAAAAAATTAAAGCGAATAACGCTGTAGCCATTGGTTTTATGGGATTAAAGATGTTAATGGGTATGCCAGTGAAAGATAGTCTTGAATTGACTGATGTTATTAACGAACAAAGTTTAAGTAACGATGTATTAGTAGAAAACGATTTTCAGTATGGCGTAAGAAAAGATTTTCAATACTTAAATACTGTGAGAAAATTAACAGATTATAATGTAAAGCGTTATCAATTAAGTTATTTACCAACAGTAAATATGTCGGGCGCTTATTCAAAAAATGCACAACGTTCTACATTTGATTTTTTTGAAGGAGGCAACTGGTTTACTACTTCTTTAGTAAGTTTAAATGTGAACCTTCCCTTATTCAATGGCTTTGCTAGAGACGCAAGAGTGAAAAGAACGAAGATTGAATTAAAGCAAATTGAAAATCAAATAGACGCTTTAAAAAATAATATTGACAATGAAATCACACAAGCGAAATTAAATTATATGTCTTCAGTGGCTACGGTACAATTCCAGAAAAAGAATATGCAATTAGCTGAAAATGTATACCAACAAACTAAAAAGAAATTTGAAGCAGGTACAGGTTCTAATACTGAAATATCTGCAGCACAGGCCGATTTAGTAAGTGCACAAAATAATTTCATGAACGCTTTATACGCTGCTTTAATTTCAAAAGTAGATTTATTAAAAGCTACTGGAAAATTATAATCCCCTCATTAAAATAAATATTAAAATAATAAAAATGAAACATATCTCTACAGTCTTAACAAGTACTTTAATTTTATTCTCCATGGCCTGCGGCGGTGGTAGTAGTTTAGAAAAGCAGAAAGCAAGTTTAGCTGCTTTGAAAAAAGAAAGCCTTGGCTTGAATGCAAAAATTGCAACACTTGAAGCAGAAATTGCAAAAGCTGGTGGTGCAGAAACTGCAAAAGCCATATTAGTAGGTATTACACCCTTAACCACTCAGGATTTCACCCATTATATTGAGCTACAAGGAAAGGTAGAGTCTGAAAGCGTTTCTTTTGTAACACCTCGCGCTGGTGGTGGTCAAGTGAAGGGCTTGTTTGTAAAAAGAGGCGACTTGGTTAAAAAGGGTCAGCTATTATTACAATTAGACAATAGCTTAATTAAACAAAGTGCAGCAGCAGCTAGTCAAAATATTGAAACAATAAAAGCACAGGCTGCTTTAGCTAAATCGGTGTATGAGAAACAAAAGAATTTATGGGATCAAAATATTGGAAGTGAGATACAATTATTAACGGCTAAAACCAACGCAGAAGCAACAGCTAGTCAATTAAAGGCTGCTACAGAACAGCTTGGCATGGTGCGTGATCAATTGGCTTATACAAGTGTATATAGTGATGTAGAGGGTGTGGCAGAAGAAGTGAATGTGAAAGTGGGTGAGCTTTTTATGGGACCTGGTCAAATTAAAATTGTAAATACATCTCGTTTAAAGTTAACAACTATGATACCTGAGAATTATGCAGGTAAAGTTAAAGTAGGGACTGAAACAAGTTTAAACTTTCCAGATATTCAAAAAATAATTGAAGTTAAAATATCAGTGGTGGGCAATGTGATTGACCCATTAAGCAGAAGTTTTTATATAGAAGCTAAGTTACCAGCTGACAAAAATTTCCGTCCTAATCAATTAGTACAAGTTAAAATTAAAGACTACGAGAAAAAGAATGCGATTAGCGCTCCTATTAATTTATTACAAAACGACGAAAAGGGTAAGTTTATTTATGTAGCTGTAATGGAAAATGGAAAATTAATGGCACGTAAAAAAGCAGTAACAGTCGGACAATACTATGGCAATAACATTGAAATTTTAACAGGCTTAGTAGCAGGCGACAATGTGATCACAGAAGGGTATCAAACATTATTTGATGGCCAAAACATTACGACCTCAGATAAATAATTAAAAAAATAAAGCTTAATAGATTCTTATGTCGACAATAAAAAATATAAAAGAAAAGTTCAAAGAGTTTAAACCTACTTCTTGGGCTATTACCAATAAAACCACTATTTATTTAGTGATGCTATTTCTTAGCTTAGGAGGAATTTATCAATTCCTTACACTTCCTAAAGAGAATTTTCCTGAAGTAGTCATTCCTAATATATTCGTACAAACGGTGTATGTAGGTAACTCTCCTAAGGATATAGAAAACTTAGTAACACGTCCTCTTGAAAAACAAATTAAGAGTATTAGTGGTGTAAAAATTAGCAAATTCACTTCTACTTCTCAACAAGACTTTTCAGCTATTACCGTAGAATTTAGCACCGATGTAAAACCAGAAATTGCTTTACAAAAAGTGAAAGATGCGGTGGATAAAGCTAAGTCTGATCTACCTACCGACTTAACACAACAACCTAGAGTCATTGAGTTAAACATTAGTGACATGCCTATTATGTATGTGAACATTAGCGGTAACTATAGTCCGGTTCAATTAAAGAAATATGCAGACGATTTAAAAGATAAATTGGAAAGTATTTCACAAGTAAACAGAATTGATTTAGTAGGTGCTCCTGAAAGAGAATTTCAAATTAATGTAGATAATTATAGAATGCAAAGCTCGGGTATCACCTTTGATGATATCAGCGCTGCTATTCAAAGAGAGAACCTTGACCTGTCGGGTGGTTTATTAGAAGTAGGTACGATGAATCGTAACCTACAATTAAAGGGTCAATTAAAAAATGCAAATGATATTGCAAATATTATTGTGCGCAATACAAGCGGCGCACCTATTTATTTAAGAGATGTAGCATCTATTAAAGATACAGTGAAGAAGAATGAAAGCTTTGCACGTTTGAATGGTAAGAATGTACTTACCTTAAATATTGTAAAGCGTAATGGTGAAAACTTAATTGCCACTACCGATGCAGTGAAGAAAATTGTAGCAGATGCTATTGCCAATGATATACCGAAAGATGTAAAATTGGTAATTTCAGGTGATACAAGTATTAGAACTAAAAGTTCTTTTACAGACTTAGTGAACTCTATTGTCATTGGTTTTATTTTAGTGTTGGTGGTGTTAATGTTCTTTATGGGTGTGACCAATGCCTTCTTTGTGGCCTTGTCGGTTCCCTTGAGTATGTTTGTGGCCTTTGTATTATTACCTGCCGGTGATGTATTAGTAGGCTCGCATATTACTTTAAACTTCATGGTTTTATTTGCCCTCTTATTTGGTTTAGGTATTATAGTAGATGATGCCATTGTGGTCATAGAAAACACACACCGAATTTTTGTTCATGGCAAAGGAAAATTAACCGCTACTACTTCCGCTAAAATGGCGGCAGGTGAAGTATTTGTTCCTGTATTAGCAGGTACGATTACCACTTTAGCACCTTTCTTTCCTTTACTATTCTGGCCTGGTATTATTGGTAAGTTTATGATTTACCTACCAGCTATGTTAATATTCACTTTAGCTGCTTCATTGGTAGTAGCCTTTATCATGAACCCTGTATTTGCAGTAGATTTTATGAACCATGAAGAAGTAAAATCAGAGGAGCCTAAATCGGCCATGTTTAAGAAAAAAGGTTTCTGGATTCCTATTGGTATAGGTATTTTATTAGACTTAATGGGCTTTACCTTCTTAGGTAATTTATTGATCTTCTTTATGATATTGGTAGTAGCCAATAAATATTTTATTACCGATTTAATTGAAAAGTTTCAGACCAATACACTTCCTAAATTAATGGATACCTATGAGCGTATTTTACGCCGTGCCTTAAATGGTTGGAGACCAGTGAAATTATTAATAGGCACTTTTGTTTTATTAATATTTTCTTTTGTGTTTTTTGGTATAAGCATTAGTACCGGCAGAGTGGGTATTGAATTTTTCCCTAAAGGAGATCCTAACCAAGTATATGTATATTTAAAATTACCTGTAGGTAGTAAAGTAAGCTATACCGATTCTATTACTAAAATTGTAGAACATAAAGTAGCCAAGGCTTTAGAAATGGATAATGATAAAAAGAATCCTCTAGTGGAAAGTATTATTACCAATGTGGCAGTAGGTGCAGGCGATCCAATGCGTGGGGATAGAAGTACTAGATCTGAATTAGGTCGTGTGCAAGTAAACTTTGTGGAGTATGAAAAACGTCATGGTAAATCAACGGAGCCTTATTTAGATGCGATTCGTGCAGAGATGAAAGGCATTCCTGGTGCTGAGTTTACAGTAACACAAGAATCAAGCGGACCTCCTACCGACCCTCCAGTGAATATAGAAGTTCAAGGAGAGGATTTTGACAAATTAGTAAAAACAGCGGTGGGTTTGAAAAATTATTTAGACGCTGCACAAATTCCAGGTATTGATGGATTAAAGATGGATGTAGATTTAGTGAATCCTGAATTAACCTTAACTATTGATAGAGACCGCGCTTTGATTGAAGGGGTAAGCAGTGCACAAGTAGGTATGCAAATTCGTACTGCCTTATTTGGTAAAGAAGTTTCTAAAATTAAAGATGGTAAGGATGAATATAAAATTCAATTAAGAAACGAAGAGTTACAAAGAAATAATTTAGTAGATCTACTGAACATGCGTTTATCTTTTAGAGATATGGCAGCAGGAGGAATGGTTAAAAATATTCCAATTAGCTCACTGGTAAAAGTAGAACCAACCAACACCTTTGGTAGCATTAATAGAAAAAATCAAAAAAGATTAATTCAATTAAGATCGAATGTTCAAACAGACCAAGGTTTTAATCCAACTGCTGTGAACGCTGTTATTGCTCAATACATTGGCAACTTTAAAGGTATTTCTGAAGGAGTGACTGTTAAACAAACTGGTGAGAACGAACAACAATTAGAAACAGTAGCCTTTTTAGGAAAGGCCTTAGTGATTGCTTTAATGTTAATCTTGTTTACACTCGTATTACAGTTCAACTCTATTTCTAAATCGGTGATTATCTTAACGGAGATTTTATTTAGTATTATAGGTGTGCTTTTAGGCTTCTCTATATTTGGAATGAAAGTTTCAGGGGTAATGACAGGCTTAGGTATTGTAGGACTTGCAGGTATTGTAGTGAAAAATGGAATATTAGTGATTGAATTTGCCGATGAGTTAAGATCAAGAGGCTATAAAACAAGAGAGGCCGTTATTCAAGCAGGAAAGACAAGAATTATTCCTGTACTATTAACAGCTCTTGCAGCTATCTTAGGCTTCTTACCTATTGCCATTGGATTCAACATTAACTTCGTGACTTTATTTAGCGAGTTAAACCCACATATTTTCTTTGGTGGCGATAACGTTGCTTTCTGGAAGCCATTAAGTTGGACCATTATTTATGGATTGGCCTTCGCCTTTTTCATGACCTTATTCATTGTACCTGCTATGTATATTATTGCAGAGCGTTTACGCCGCCCTATGCGCCGTCATTTTGGTGGTAAGTGGATAAGCATATTAGGTATTCCTCCATTAACCTTTATTTTTATTCCTTTAATGTTTATAACTACATTTATACATAGAAAGAATCAAAAAAGAAGAATGGCGAATAATAATGCGAATGGTGATGAAACTATAAATGGTTCTTGGTATTAAATATATTGGTATTGATTAAAAAATAAAACAAGCAAAATGAAAAAAAATATAGTAGCTAACTTAATCATGGTTTTCTTCTTATCGGTTTTTCATTTTGCTTGTTCTTTTGGCCCTAGTAAGCAGGCTATTTCTATAATTCAGCAAAATGTAGGAAGCTATGAAGACAAGGCAGTTACTGAATATACATTAACCAACGCCGCTGGAATGCAAGTGGGTATTATTAATTACGGTGGTATACTTACTAAAATAATTACCCAAGCCAAGGACGGTAGCTATGGTGATGTACTTACAGGCTATGAAAAATTCGATGGTTATTTACAAAAAGGCAATCCTTATTTCGGTGCATTAATTGGTAGATACGCTAATAGATTAGCTAAAGGAACCTATACTATTGACGGTGTTCAGTACAAGGCTGCTTTGAATAACAATGGTCAATCACTACATGGTGGCTTAAAAGGTTTTGATAAAGTTTTATGGGATGCGAAGCCCTTAGCTGGCGATAGCAGTATTCAATTAGTATATCTAAGTAAGGATGGCGAAGAGGGTTATCCGGGTAATTTAAAAGTAGAACTAGTGTATACGTTAACTAGTAATAATGCAATTAAAATAGAATATACTGCAAGCACTGATAAAACCACAGTGATTAATTTAACCAACCATGCTTATTTTAATTTAAGCGCAGGCAAGTCGTCCACTATATATGATCATGTTCTACAAATTAAAGCAGATAAGTATACACCTGTAGATAGTTTATTAATTCCAACAGGAGCATTAGTGGAAGTAAAAGGAACACCCATGGATTTTACAAGTCCTAAAAAAGTAGGTCAAGATATTGATAAAGTAGCGGGAGGTTATGACCATAACTGGGTTTTAAATAAAGCAGCTGGGTTAGAAGAAGTTGCGAATGTATATGAACCAAATAGCGGAAGATATTTAACAGTAGCTACTACTGAACCAGGACTTCAATTTTATTCAGGTAATTTTTTAGACGGAACTTTAACAGGCACTAAAAAAGGAATTGTCTATAATAAGCATTATGCACTTACTTTAGAAACCCAACACTTCCCTGATAGTCCTAATCAGCCTGGCTTTCCAAGTACTGTACTAAAACCAGGTGAAACCTATCATCAAACGACGGTGTATAGTTTTTCAACGAAATAATAAATAGAAAAAGTTTTAGATAAATAAAAACCAGCTTACTAAAAAGAGCTGGTTTTTTTATGCTTAGTTACTGATAAGTAAGTTTTATGCTACTAAATGAGTCCCATCCTCAATACTTGTACTATAAACAGCTAATTCTTTATGCATTGCTTGATTATACTTAGCACTTAATTCTTTTGTAATTATTTCGACTGCTGTTTTTTTAATAATATTAATAGTACAGCCTCCAAAACCCCCTCCCATCATTCTGGCACCTAATACATTTTCATTATGGGAAACGGCATTCACCAAAAAGTCTAATTCAGGGCAACTCACTTCATATAATTTGGATAATCCTTCATGGGTCTCAAACATTTTTTTTCCAAAGGCCTGCATATCGCCCTTAGCTAAATCCTGAACGGCTAATTGCACGCGAGCAATTTCTTCCACCACATATTTACACCTTTGATATACCTTGATTCTAGTGGCTAAACATTCCTCTACTAGTTCCAAGCTAATGTCTCTGAACGTTTTTATAGTAGGATATTTTTCTTGAATTATTTTTAATCCCTGCTCGCATTCTAACCTGCGGGTATTATATTCAGATGATGCCAATGCATGTTTAATTTGAGTATCGAATAAAACAATACTATAGTCTTTTAATTCAACGGGATAATAAGTAAAGGCTAAACTATCGCAATCAAGTAAAATGGCTTTGTTTTTTTGTCCATGCAAACTTGCAAACATATCCATTAAGCCACATTTTACCCCTGCAAATTTATGTTCTGCAGCTTGTGCCATTAAAGCCATTTCCATTTTACTAAGTGATAAATTGTACAATTCATTGATTGCAAATAATACCGCACACTCTACAGCAGCAGAGCTTGAAAGCCCAGCTCCTAGTGGTATATTGCCTTGTATGCAAATAGAAAAGCCACCGGATAAGTTTGTGTCATTAACAGCTGTCGTAATTTCAGTGTTAGTTAATGTATTTTGAGTACCAATAAAATTATTATTAGCAGACTGACTCTTATTAAATACCTGATCTACTACACCAATGATATAATTCACCCATTGTGTAGCATGAGGTGTTAAATTATGAATGGGTAGTATAATGGTTTCTCCTAAGTCCAAGGCTACCATATGTATAGAGCCATCGGTTCTTTTACCAATGGCAACCTCAATATATTTATCAATGGCTGCGGGTAGAACAAAGCCATGGTTATAATCGGTATGTTCTCCAATTAAATTAATTCGTCCAGGCGATTTTACTACTAAACTAGGGTGCTGGTTAAAATGATTGAAAAATTGACTGCGAATAGTTAACATAAAATAAAAAGGTTTTATGTTAATTTATAATTTTTGTAAACAAGCGGCGGCGGCTTCTAGTGTAGATTCTTTTTTGGCAAAGCATAATCTTATGACTTTGTTATCCGTGCCATTATGATAAAAAGCAGACATAGGTATTACGGCCACTCCATACTCTTTCACTAATTTTTCTGCAAATACTTTATCAGACTCATTCGATATAGCAGCATAGCTATAAGATTCGAAATAAGAACCAGAAGAAGGAATATATTTTAAAGGAGTGCTTGCTAATAATTTTCTTAGGTAGTCTCTTTTGGCCTGATAGAA
>CANCRC010000073.1 GCA_947380435.1 Chitinophagaceae bacterium | reverse complement strand
GTAAAATATTGGATTGACTGCGGTGATGACGATTTTTTAACTATTGGTAATGCACAGTTACACATAGCCCTCACTAATAAAAATGTACCTCATGAATTTAGAATGAGAGATGGTGCACATAACTGGACCTATTGGAGAACAGGTATTATTGATGCACTAGCCTTTATTGGTGATAGCTTTCATCAAAAATAATTATATGTCAAATACAATAAAGGTTTTTGTTACAGGGGGCACTTTTGACAAAGAGTATAATGAACTTAATGGTAGTTTGTTTTTTAAAGAAACACATTTGCATGAAATGTTGCAGCTAGGTAGAAGTAATTTAGATTTATCGATTACTACACTTATGATGAAAGATAGTTTAGAATTCATTGAAGCCGATAGACAAATGATTGCCGCTGCTTGTAATGAAATTAAGGATGATAAAATTTTAATTACCCATGGTACCGATACCATGACCCTTACCGCTTCTTATTTAGCAAAACATTGTAAAGGCAAAACCATTGTGCTTACGGGCGCCATGGTGCCTTATAAATTTGGTAGCTCTGATGGTTTATTTAATTTAGGAAGCGCCCTTGCCTTTGTACAAGTTTTAAACCCTGGCGTATACATAGCCATGAATGGAAAAATATTTGAAGCTGATAAGGTTCAAAAAAATACCGATAAGGGTGAATTTGAAACTATCTAATTAGCAGTTGTATATTTAAAAGAGTACACCATTATTTTAATTGGGTGGTGTCTACTCTTGTAGGGGTATCCTTCCCTGCTATAATGGACTGCGCACTTTTAGCAATGGCTTTAATAATCTCATTCATATTATCTATATCCAATGTTTGAAATTCATCACTAGGCTTATGATAGTTAGGCTCGCTATCCATTTTAGAAGTAGAAATAGTATGCGCTGGTACGCCCAAACGTGCTAAAGTGGCATTGTCTGATCTGTAAAATAAATTTTGATCGGTATAAGGGTCTGGATAAAAAGTAAAGGCTGTGCCTGCTAAATTCTTTTGTAAAATTGCCCCCATGTCGGTTTTTTCATAGCCCGTAATGTAAGCACTGTTTCTGCCCCACTTACTTTCTGTTCCAATCATTTCTAAATTGAACATAGCCTTCACTGTAGCAGGATCAAATTGTTTTGAAAAATATTGTGCGCCAAAACCTCCTACTTCTTCAGCTGTAAAAGCTGCAAAAATTAAAGTGCGCTCATTGTTATTTAATTTTTTAAAATATTTAGATAGCATAATCATAGCAGTGGTGCCTGCTGCATCATCATTGGCTCCATTATAAATACTATCTCCATTCACTGCTCTTGCACTATTAATACCTAAATGATCATAATGCCCAGAAAAAATAACATATTCATTCGCAAGTGACTTGCCTGGAATAACAGCTACTACATTAGCTAATTGTAAACTTTCAATTTTATGTGTTGCCTCAATAGCAAACTTTGTAGGTGTTGCATTACTTAAAACAATAACAACCGATTTTTGATTTTCAGTGATATTAGATTTTAAATTAGTTAACCTGCCAAAGTTCTGCGCAAACGATTCATCTAAGAGTATTAAATAATTTTTACCCGCGCCCATATATTTTCTAATGGCCATACCTAAATTATCTTCCTTATTTATTTTCACTACCTCATAACCACTGGCTTCTGTAATAGAAAAATGGGCTTGAGGCGTAACTACAATTATATTTTTTTGATCAATTATGGCGCCATCAAAATTTCCTGAGGCACTTATAAACTTAGCAGACATTCTTGAAAAAGATTGTAAATAACTGCTGCTATTGTTGAACTTAGCCAGCCCTGCTTGTTCAAATTCATTGGCTATAAAAGCAGCAGCCTTATCAATACCTTTGCTAAAAGTTTTACGTCCCTCTAATTCATCTGAGGATAAATATTTTTCAATGCGTTCGGTCTCTGATTTTGTAATTGTATTCAATAATTCTTGACTCCAAGATTTTCCAGCAAATCCTACTGCTAATAATAACAGACAAAATTTCATATACTTCATAAGGTAAATTTTTATGTGCTTCATAATGATGATTTTTAAGATACTTCTTGCTTTAAAAGGCACGTATTTAAAGCAAGACAAAATAGTCAAAATAGGCTAATTCATAAAACTTTTTGTTACATTAGCATATTATGGCAAGTGATCAAGAACTTATTATTCAGTTTCAAGAATCTATCAATAGAGAAGCCAATTTCACTGCCCTTCTGAAAAAGCATCAACAAAAAGTTTACTACCAAATTAAAAGAATGGTCACCGACCATGCCGATGCCGATGATATCGCTCAGCTGGTTTGGATAAAGATTTGGGATAAACTAGACGGCTTTAAGATGGAAAGCGAATTCACCACCTGGCTATTCAGAATTGCTTATAATGAGACCCTTAATTATATACAGAAGCAGAAAAAACAGCTTACTAGCCCCTCTAATAACGATTTAATAGAATATGAGCATGCAACTGCCAGTTCAGATAGCCCCAAAAGCACTGAAATTCAAATTGGACTAGACAGCGCCATTAGCCAACTGCCTGAAAAACAGAAGGTTGTGTTTATGTTACGCTATTATGAGGGTTTTGATTATGAAAAAATTGCCTCTATTGTTGGAACTACCATTGGGGGTGCGAAGGCCAATTATCACCAGGCGGTAAAAAAAGTAGAGGGTTTTATAAAGCAACTTTAAACTTATAGTATAAATAATAGTCAAAATATGGTTATGGAACAACATACAGAAGACAATATAGAGAAGGACTTAGCAGAAGACCGTGCATGGGCAGAAAGCTTGTTGAATAAACAAAGCCTAAGCCAATTTAACTTGTCTAAGACAGATGCGCCTTTTAATTATTTTGATAGCTTTTCTGATAAAGTGATGCAAAGAATTGAAAGAGAAAAAATAGAAAAAACAAATTCAAAAATATTTTTCTTGCCTTCCTTTATGCGACCTATTAATAAATGGGCTGTTGCAGCAGCATTTATTATTGTAGTAGGTGGTTCTTTTATTTTCTTAAATAATTCGGTATCTAAAAAAACAGAGGCTTCTATTGTTGCTAACAATATCTCCTTACAGGATCTGAGTAGTGAAGAAATTGAAACCTATGTAGATGCCAATGAATGGATAGCAGAAATAGATGTACAAACCCAAATGCAAAAAGAGAATGCAAGACTAAGTTCTTTAGATGAAAAACAAATTGAAGAAATTAAAAAAACAATAACCCAATGAAAAAGATAATCTACCTTCTTTTTTTAGGTATGCTAGTTCATGCTGCGGCAATGGCGCAGTCTAATCCAGATAAAAGACAGCCTCCGCCTCCGCCTCCGCCAAGAGAGAACCAGAGAGGTGATAACCAAAGAAGAGAGGATCGTGGTCCTGGACCAAGAAGAGGTGAAAGAATGAGACCTGAACAAAGAGAAAAAATTGAAATGTTCAAAATTCAATTCATTACTAAAAATTTAGAATTGACTACAAGCGAGGCTGAAGGATTCTGGCCTGTATATGAAGCACATAAAAAATCAATTCAAGAAATTATAAAGACAAAAATGAATGATGAGATTTTAATGCAAGAAGCCATGCTTAATGCTAGAAAAAAATACAAAGCCGATTTACTGCCTGTATTAAAAACAGAAGAAAGAGTGAATAATGCATTAAGAGTTGAAAGAGAATTCTTGTACAAAATGCGTCACGAAGTAAGCAGAAGAAGAGGTTGGGATCAAGAATAGTAAGAACCCTATTGAGCACTGAAATAAATCATAAAAGCGTCCCTAATTTAATAGGGGCGCTTTTATTTTATAGCCTAGTTTTCGTATATTACAGTATATAATTAAACCGTATTTATATGAAAAAGCTATTAGGCATCTTGGGTATTGGGCTACTTGTAATGCTAAGCATTGTCCTTGTCAAAACATTCACCAATAGCCCTGGAGCTCATCAAAAAAGTGCTGCCTTAGAAGCCATTCCTGCCAGTGCCATTGCGCATATGACTCAGGCTATTCAAATTCAAACCGAAACGCCTAACGATGCTTATCAATTTGATACGGCTACATTTTTAGCTTATCGAAAATTTGTAGAAAACGCTTACCCGTTGATACATAAAAATTTACCTAGAACCATTGTAGATAGTTTTAACTATATCTATGAATGGAAAGGAACTGATACTAGTTTACTACCAATGGTATTAATGGCGCATTATGATGTGGTGCCTGTAGAAGCATCGGCTGTTAAATTATGGCATGCGGTTCCTTATGGTGGAGAAGTGAAAGAAGGTTATATATGGGGCAGAGGAGTACTAGATGATAAATCGAGTATGATTAGTATTTTAGAAGCGGCTGAAGCGCAGTTAGCTAAAGGCTTTCAACCCAAACAAACTATTTTATTATGTTTTGGCGCCGATGAAGAATCGAGTGGTAATGGTGCTACCGCAGTCGTTAAATATTTTAAATCACTTAATAAAAGATTTGATATAGTAGTAGATGAAGGCGGAGAAATTTCTACAGAAGATATGAAAGATGTGAAAAGACCCATTGCTTCTATTGGCGTTGGAGAAAAAGGATATGTCACTTTAATTTTGACTGCACAAAAAGCAGGAGGACATTCCTCTATTCCAGGTAAAACAACTGTCATTGATATTTTGAGTAAGGGATTGTACCACTTGAGAGAAAATCAAATGCCTGCAAAAATAATTCCTCCTATTAAAGCCTATTTAGAAAGAGTAAGTGGTTACACAGATAATTTTTGGAAAAAAATGATGCTTTCTAATATGTGGTTATTTGAAAAACAAGTCATTAATAATTTATCGGAAGCACCTAGTACCAATGCTTTAGTAAGAACCACTATCGTACCTACTATTGTAAATAGTGGTGTGCGTGACAATGTGATACCCACTTTTGCAACAGCCTATGTAAATAGCAGAATATTACCAGGTGAAACACAACAAGATGTTTACAATTATGTAGAAAAAGCAATTAACGATACCAATATTAAAATAACCTACTACCATAACTACAGTACTCTTCCTTCCCCTACTACCGATATTAATAGCAAGGCCTTTAAAAGAGTAGAGCAAGTAATTAATGCCATAGTGGATGATGTTATCGTGGCTCCTATGTTAATGGTAGGCGCCACCGATTCTAGAAATTACAGAGATATTAGCGACGGAGTTATTAATTTTACACCCATTACCAATGCAAAAGGATACCATGGTATTGATGAAAGATTATTAATTAGTGATTTTCAAAAAAGTATTAATTATTATACACTCTTAATTCAAGGATCGAAATAAGTTCGAATAAATATTTGAAAACTTATTAAATAGTTATTTAAAATAATAATTCTATGATACAAAATAAAATATCAACTAAAATTAGTTTACTCATTTGTATAATATTTTTTAACATGACAAGCTCCCTTGCACAATACCAGCCTTTATATAAAACTATCCCTAATAATATTACTTCTAAAAATCAAGAATCGGAATCTGATACTGTAGGCATATTAATTGTAGAAAAAGTATCTATACCTAGTTACCAATATTTTAGAGTGGCTAATGACAATACTAAAAGACCTTGTGTTATTATTTGTCCAGGGGGAGGGTATACTATTCTTGCTGCGGGACATGAGGGCACCGATGTTGCAAAATATTTTAATAGTATTGGGGTGAACGCCATTGTTTTAAAATATAGAATTCCGAATGCAGAAAATCAAATAGATAAAACAATAGCACCTTTACAAGATGCTCAGCAGGCTATGCTATTAGCAAGGACCAATGCCAACACCTGGGGTATTGATAAAAATAAGATTGGCATCATGGGCTTTTCAGCAGGCGGTCATTTGGCCTCTAGCCTGGCTACTCATTACAATGATGTTAAAATTGAGAACCCTACTAAAGTTTCATTAAGACCCGATTTTCAAATTCTTATATACCCTGTTATTAGTTTTGGACCTGAAGGACATGAAGGTTCAAGAATTAATTTAATAGGCAATGCTAATGATGAAAAAACTAAAAAGGCCATTGATTATTTTAGTAGTGAAAAGCAAATTACCAAAGACGCACCTCCTGCTTTTTTAGTACACTCTAAAGACGATGATGTAGTACCCGTTGCCAACGCCATACATTATTATGATAATTTAATAGCGCATAAAGTGCCGGCCGAATTGTATTTATATGAAAAGGGGGCGCATGGCTATGGGATGAAAAACCCCACCAGTGAAATTGTATGGACCAGTGTCATGAAAACTTGGATGCAGAAAACTAAAATAATTCAATAGAATATTTTATTCATGTAGAGGGACTTTTTACAGATTTAGAGAAAGCAAATAAATCAATTAAAAACTTTAACAATAAACTTAAAAATATATAATATGCGTAATTTAATACTCGGCCTAAGCTTATTTTTTTCTGCTACCATTAGTGCACAGAAAACTATTTTAATTAAGTGTGGAAAATTATTGGATGCTAAAACAGGTATAGTTTCAGAAAAACAAAATATTCTTATTAAAGGAAATCAAGTAGTCTCTATAAGTACTAGTGCAGGTACAGCCGACTCTGTAATTGATTTAAGTAATTATTTTGTAATGCCTGGTATGATTGATTGTCATACACATGTGCTTTTACAAGGTGACATTACTTCCGAGGATTATGATGTACAAGTTTTAAAAGAATCTATTCCTTATAGAACCATAAGAGCTACTAAAAGTGCAGAGAAGTCTTTAATGAATGGCTTTACTACTATTCGTGATTTGGGTACAGAAGGTGCTGGCTTTGCAGATGTAGATCTTAAAAAAGCAATTAATAAAGGAGTGATCAGCGGACCAAGAATGATTGTTTCTACTTTAGCCATGAATACCACTGGCCATTATCCTTTAAAAGCATCCGATTATGCCTGGGAATTACATTTCCCAAAAGGGGTAATTGAAATTACGGGTGCGGACGAAGCCAGAAGAGCAGTAAGACAACAAATTGAACAAGGCGCTGATTGGATTAAGATATATGCCGACCGTGGATACTACCGTTTAGCAGATGGCTCTTTTAGATCTATTCCTAATTTTACCAATGAAGAAATTAAAGCCATTGGTGATGAAACTATCACCAGCAGAAAAAAATTAGCTGCACATGCTATGACTAGAGACGGTATACTGGCCGCTATTAATGCAGGTGCAACAAGTATAGAACATGGAAGTGGTATGGATGAAGAATGTATGCGTGTAATGGCAGAGAAAGGCATTTATTGGTGCCCTACATTATTTGTCAATGAGTTTGTTGCAGAAGGAAGAGCCAAATTAGGAAGCCCTATTAATTTATATTTTCAACAATCTATTCAAGCTACCTTTAAAAAAGCCATTAAGATGGGTGTGAAACTAGCTTATGGAACTGATATAGGCGGTTATGATTGGAACTTAGCGCAAGCCAAGGACTTCACCTATTTTGTTGAATGGGGATTAAGCCCTGCCCAAGCCATTCAAACGGCTACTACTACTGCAGCAGAATTATTAGGCATGCAAGGAAAAATTGGAGAAATTAAAGAAGGTGCTTTCGCAGATATCATTGCTTTAAAGAAAGACCCTACTAAAGACATTTCTGCTTTACAAAATGTTGACTTTGTAATGAAAGACGGAAAAGTATACAAGCATTAATACAGATTAAAAAATAGTATAGATATAGTTAACTTGTTTTAGTAAGCTCTTATTCTATACTATTTTATAGTACTTCTATTTTATACTTTTTTAATAACACTGCCCTTCCATCCGAAGTAGGCTACTACTGCAAAAGCCACTAGTGGCACTATATAGCCCATTTGTATATTACCTGTAGCATCGCTTATTAATCCAAATATGCGAGGCAAGATAGCGCCTCCTACAATGGACATGACTATTAAACTACTGGCCATTTCGGTATCCGGACCAAGTTCTTGTATACCTAATGAAAAAATGGTAGGAAACATAATTGACATAAAAAAGCAAATTCCTATTAAGGCATAAATAGTCATCATTCCTTTTCCAAAAATAGCCACCAAGCATAATAGCACACATACAATAGCAAAAGAAGTTAATAAATTACGAGGAGTAAAATATTTCATTAAAGCAGTACCTAAAAAACGGCCTACTAAAAAAGCCAGGCCCCCCATACTTAAGTAATCGGCTGCTTGTATATCTGAAATTTGCGCCGACTGTGTTGCATATAAAATAAATAAACTAAGTACACATACCTGTGCGCCTACATAAAAAAATTGTGCCACCACGGCCCATGTTAAATGGGAATGTCTAAATGTTTTTAAAATAGTTTGATTAGTGCTAGCCCCATTTTTCTCTCTAATATCAGGTAACTTAATTTTAAAAAACAAGAAGGCAATACATAAAAGTATAATGCCTAAAATAGTATAAGGTGTTTTAACAGTATAGGCTTCTGCTGCAAGAGCTGCTTTTTGAGCAGCAGCTGTCATAGATCCTAATTGCTCCCCAGTATAACCCTTGGTTAAAATAATTCTTGCACCAATAGCAGGTGCTAAGGCCGCTGCCAAACCGTTGAAAGATTGTGCTAGGTTCAATCTTTGGGTAGAAGTACTTGGGTCGCCCAAGGAAGAAGCATAAGGGTTAGCCGCAGTTTCTAAAATAGTTAAGCCACAAGCAATCACAAATAAAGCAAATAAGAAGTAGTTATAAGATTGGTTATTAGCAGCAGGTACAAACAAGAAAGAGCCAATGGCAAATAATAAAAGACCCGCAATAATACCAGTTTTATAGCCCCATCTTTTCATAATATAACCTGCTGGCAAGGCCATAAAAAAATAAGCTACAAACACCGAAGAGTCTACCAAGGTAGATTGTGTGGTCGTTAAAGTAAAAGACTTTTTTAAATGAGGAATTAAAATGGGGTCTAAATTATGTGCAAAGCCCCATAAAAAAAACAAACAAGTAATTAATATAAAAGGAATTAGGTCTGATTTGGCTTTTTGCATAGTTCATAAATTATATTTAAATATAATCTATCCAAAACATTTAAGCAAAAAATAAGCTAGTAGAATCCCATTAAAAGAAGCTAAAGGCCTATTTTTGAAGAAGTTTCAAATAAGATTACAATACAATTCAAACCGATCAAAGGCAAATAAAACCTATAGCCTTTCAAATTAAAACATATGAAAAAATTATTACTAAGTATTACTTGTCTATTCGCAAGTCTTATAATTTTCGCGAATGT
Organism: Chitinophagaceae bacterium; assembly: GCA_947380435.1. Lineage (GTDB taxonomy): Bacteria > Bacteroidota > Bacteroidia > Chitinophagales > Chitinophagaceae > Sediminibacterium. The sequence goes on along the minus strand of CANCRC010000073.1, from coordinate 555 downwards.
ATCTACTGCAACTATTTCAAATATTGAAAAAACTATTTCCACCTTTGCAAAAGAGCCAGCACGCGATTATTACTTAATACAAGTATACCACTGCAGCACGGCAAAACAAATTGCAAATATTGATGCCTTTTTAAAAAATACATTTCTACCCTATATACATGAAAATGGTATTCAAAAAGTAGGTGTATTCGCTCCCTTAGATAACGATACGGCTAGAGATAAAAGATTATATGTGTGGGTACCTTTTAAGAATATTCAAAAATTAGATGAACTAGATCAAAAAATTGAAGCATTGGACCCTATGGGAAATGCCGCTATTATTCATTTAGAAAGTGCAGATGGTAGCCTACCTTATACTAGAATAGAAAAAATTATCACTAGGGCTTTTAAGTTTCAGCCTCAATATGTAACAAAATCGACACTTACAAAATCGAGTAGTCGTGTGTATGAATATAGAAGTTATGAAAGCCCTACAGAAGCTATGCATTTAAAAAAAGTGCATATGTTTAATGAAGGTGGAGAAGTAACACTTTTCGAAAGCCTTAATTTTAATGC
>CANCRC010000072.1 GCA_947380435.1 Chitinophagaceae bacterium | reverse complement strand
GAACTTTCTACTAGTAACGCTTATTATGACTCTTCTTTTGTAACCACTGCCATTACAAAAAAAGAAACAGAGGTCTTGAATGCACATTTTTCTTTGCCTGAAGATTATTATTTTATCAATCATCAAGAAAATATTATTGCTTTAGCATTGACTTTTAAGGATGCTTATAATACACTGCTTAAAAACTTGTATGTAAAAAAAATGGGCTTGGCCATAGGAAGTATTAAAGGGGCTGACTTAATTCCAGCACATGCACTTGCTATGAGTACTTGGAAAAATTTACCCTTTCAAACCATGGAACTGGACGAAGCCACCGCCTTACAATATTTAAGAAGGGCCGATTTGAATTTGCCAGGGGGTAAAGGCTGGCATGCCATTCAATATAAAAATACCCGTTTAGGATGGGCAAAATTACTACCCAATAGGTCCAATAATTACTATCCAAATGAATGGAGGATATTGAATTATTGAGAATTATATATTACATAAATATATAATTAACATATTTTCTACTTTCTTTGTAATTCATTTTTGTACCTTTGCCAGATGTTTAAAAGATGGATTTTACTGTTCTTTCTTGTCATTGGCCTTACTGGCCAATTGTCTTCTTATGCCGCCAAGCATAAGCAGACCAAAAAGCATGCAGTAAAGACAACTGCCCAACATAAGAAAAAGGCAACTATTCATTCAAAAAAGAAGGGTAAAAAAGGCATCTCCAAAAAAGGTAAAAAGCGTCGTGGTAAACACAGTGCTTATGTGCCACTTAAAAATCCGGAGCCGCTGAAGTTAATTGCAGACAATAAAGAAAAAATGAGATTGTCTGATAGCTTGCATAAGTCTACCATGCTTGTGAATAATACGGAATTAGAAGAAGGGTATTTTGCAAGTTTATTTACCAATCAAAAAAAGTCGGCAAGTTTTCAAACCTTAGAAGGTACGGCTGCTGTTTTTAAAAGTGTAAGTGGATGGGAAGATAAAAAGTTTTATATCTTAACCAATCAATTACCTATAGGAACCATTGTTAGAATTACTACTTCCGATTTAAAGAGTATTTGCGCTAAAGTTATCAATGCCTTGCCTGAAGTTGGCAATTCAATTCAATACCGTTTAAGTGATGCTGCTGCTGCTATTTTAGGCATTACCAATAAGACTTTCCAGATTTCAGTTACTTATTAATTATTTCTATGAAATGTAAATTCTGTACTTTCCTTTTGTTAATGGGAAGTTTTATAATGAGTTGTGCGCAAACTAGCACAAGTTCATCTAAATTGTTAAATGCTGCTGCTTATAAAGAAGCGATTACTGCTAAAAATATTCAAGTTTTAGATGTAAGAACCTCCACTGAATTTAATGGAGGTCATATCAAGCATGCTTTACAAGCTAATTGGTTAGACCCAAAAGAATTTGCAGATAGAACCCAACATTTAGATAAAAACTTACCTGTATATGTGTATTGCCAAGCGGGTGGTAGAAGCGCTTCTGCTCAAGAAGCACTAGAAGCAAAAGGGTTTAAAGTTATTAATTTGGAAGGTGGTATGAGTAATTGGAAAATGAATGGTTTTCCGGTGGAAGGTGCCGGGAATAAAGCGCAAATGCGTGTGGAAGATTTTGATAAAACTATAGCGAATAATAAAATAGTACTAGTGGATATTGGTGCCGATTGGTGCCCACCTTGTAGAAAAATGTTACCTGTGCTTGAAAGCTTAAAACAAAAACCTGCCGCTGCTTTTTATTTTTTAGCAGTGGATGGTGGAGAAGATATTGAAGTGATGAAATCTTTGAAGTCGGAAGGCTTGCCTACTTTTATACTATTTAAAAATGGTAAAGAGACTTGGAGACATCAAGGATTAGTAACGCTGGAAGAATTTAATGCTGCGCTAAATAAATAAGAGAGTTTAATGTAATTTTTAACTTATAAAGTATTTGGAGTAACTTACTAATAGTGAAAATGAATACTTGTTTAATTCTAGTAAAGTTATTTAGATAGGTTTTCTATAGCCTCTTAAAAAATCGGTAATGGGCATTCTCTTTTTACCTTCCCATTGAATATCGTCAATGCCAATATAGCCTGCCTTGCAAGCAATTTTTGCAAATGTTTTTCCATCGGTAATAAAAGTTCCTGGTTTTTCCGCAACGGGCGAATCAATTATATGTGTGGTATATAATTTCACCATTTTTTCATCTATTTTGGTAATGGCTCCAGGAAATGGCGCGAGTCCTCTAATTAAATTATGAATACTTGCAGCTGAGTTCTCCCAATTAATTTCACAGTCCTTTGTAAATATTTTAGGAGCATGTTTTAGTTCAACACTTATTTCCGATTGTGCTTTGGCTTGAATAGTATTATTATTTAGCCCCTCAATTGTTTTTACAAGTAATGCAGCACCTACTTCTTTCATAGTATCGTGCAATTCGCCAGCAGTCATATTGGCGCTAATGTCAATAGGCGCTTGTAATAAAATATTACCAGTATCAATGGCATGTTGTAATTGAAAAGTAGTCACCCCGGTTTGTTTTTCTCCATTAATAATGGCCCAATTAATTGGAGCTGCTCCTCTATATTGAGGTAGTAAAGAACCGTGCACATTTAAAGTACCCATGGGCGGAAAAGACCATATAATTTCCGGAAGCATTCTAAAAGCCACTACTACTTGTAGGTCGGGATTCAGGTTTTTGAGGGCCTCGAAAAATTCGGGTGATTTTAGTTTTTCTGGTTGCAGTACCGGTAAATTATTTTCAAGGGCAAATTGTTTTACAGCACTTTGTTGTAGCTGCATGCCTCTACCCCCTGGTTTATCTGGAGCCGTCACAACCGCTACCACATTCATTTTAGCTGCTAATAAGGCGCTTAAAGAAGCTACCGCAAAAGCAGGAGTGCCCATAAAAATAATCCTCGGTTTTCTATCCATTACGCAAAGTTAGTTTATCTGCCATAATTATGTACTTTTGCCCTTTGCACCCTAGGTGCCTTACTAAAAATAAACAATATGCAACAAGTAAAAAATGGGGATACCATTCAAGTGCATTATCACGGTACTTTAACTAGTGGTGAGACATTTGACTCTTCAGAAGGAAGAGCTCCTTTGGAATTCGAAGTGGGTAAAGGAATGGTGATTCCTGGATTCGATAGTGGCGTTTTAGGTATGACTGTGGGTGAGAAAAAGACGATTAATATTCCTTTTATGGAAGCCTATGGTCCAAAACAACCTGAAATGATAGTTGAATTTCCGAAAGCACAATTCCCTGCAGATTTAAATCCAACAGTTGGAATGGCTTTAACTATGAATAATGGTCAAGGACAACAATTTCAAGTGATCGTAGTAGAAGTGAAAGAAGAAGTAGTGGTTTTAGATGCGAATCATTCTTTAGCAGGCCAAGACTTAACCTTTGCTTTAGAATTAGTGAAAATCGATTCTCCATCAAGTATTATTATGCCTTAAAAGGTTTTATAATTTCTATAAAATGTCCCGCGTCTTACTAAGGTGTCGGGACATTTTTATTATCTTTAGTTATGGGATTAAAATCATTAGAAGTAGCCGATCGTTTATTGAGGTATGTGCAAGTGGATACGCAAAGCGACCCTTATTCCAACAGCTTCCCTTCTACAGAAAAACAAAAAAATTTATCCAAAATATTGGTAAATGAATTACAGCAAATGGGCATTGATGATGCAGCCATGGATGTTAAGGGTTATGTAATGGCTACCATTGCAGCAACACATAATAGAAAAGTACCTATTGTTTGTTTCTGCGCGCATGTAGACACAGCGCCCGATTGCAGTGGCACTAATGTTAAACCTATCTTACACGAAAATTATAATGGAGCACCTATTATACTACCAGACGACCCAACACAAATAATTACAACAGCTGCATATCCTTATTTAAAGAATTTTATAGGTAAGTCTATTATTACGGCCTCTGGAAAAACTTTATTGGGTTCGGATGATAAAGCGGGCGTAGCCATAATCATGGAAATGGCTAGTTATTTAATGAAAAATAAAAATATTGAACATGGCGCCATTAAAATTTTATTTACACCCGATGAAGAAGTGGGAAGAGGCACAGAACATTTAGATATACAAAAACTTGGCGCCGATTTTGGATATACATTAGACGGAGGTGAGTTAGCTAGTTTTGAAATGGAAACCTTTAGCGCCGATAGTTTAACATTACATATTCAAGGAGTGATTGCACATCCAGGTGCCGCGAAAGGGGTACTACAAAATGCCATTAAAATTGCTGCAGCTATTCTAGCTGCCTTACCTAAAAATGAATGGAGCCCGGAACATACAGAAGGGCGTATGGGTTTTATTCATCCTAACCATATTGAAGGAGGTGCAGAAACAGCGCGCATTGAATTTTTAGTACGCGACTTTGATACGGCTCAATTAAAAATACATGCTGAAAGGTTATATGAAATTGCTCAAAAAGTAATTGCAACAGAACCGGACTTTTCCAAGGCCAGCATTACTATGGAAATTAAGGAGCAGTACAGAAATATGAGAGAAATTATTGATCAGCATCCTGTCATTGTTGAAAAGGCTTTAGCTGCCTATAAATTAGTAGGCTTAACGCCCATTGTCACACCCATTAGAGGGGGCACGGACGGGAGTCGTATGAGTTTTATGGGCCTGCCCACTCCTAATATATTTACAGGTATGCAAGCTATTCACAGCAAGCATGAATGGGTGGCTGTTTCCGATATGGAAAAGTCGGTAGAAGTACTGGTGAAATTGGTGGAAATTATTTAATAAATTGATAGTTATTCACATACTTTACTTTTTAAACAAAACGATTTAACTTTAATTCATAAATTTAACGCCATGCTTTTTTTGTTACAAGTTGCTGAGGATAAAATTTCATTATTGAGTTTATTGCAAAAGGGTGGATGGATTATGTATCCATTGTATATTCTTTTAGTAATTGCTATTTTTGTTTTTATTGAACGTGTTTTAGCTATTAAAAAAGCAGGCACCATGGATCCTAAATTCATGTTCATCATTAAGGATCATATTTTATCTGGAAATATTGATGCGGCAAAAAGCATGGCTAAGAATGCAGAAAATCCAGTGGCGAAAATGATTGAAAAAGGTATTATGAGAATTGGTAAGCCTATTGATGCTATTGAAAAAAGTATGGAGAATGTGGGAAAGCTTGAAATGTATTCTATGGAGCGTAATTTAAATATTTTATCATTAGTGGCTGGTATTGCACCCATGTTTGGTTTTCTAGGAACCATTGTAGGTATGGTTCAATTGTTTTATGGTATTGCTTCAACTGGAGAATATACTTTAAACACTATTGCAGGAGGTATCTATACAAAAATGATTACTTCGGCTACTGGTTTAATTATTGGTTTAATTGCCTATGTGGGTCATAACTATTTATCTACTCAAATAGATAAAACGGCCAATAAAATGGAAACAGCCAGCGCTGATTTTTTAGATATTTTACAAGAAACTACTCATTCTTAATCTATGAACTTAAGAAAGCGATTAAGAAATTCTCCAGAAGTGCATACAGGTGCATTGAATGATATATTATTCATATTATTATTGTTCTTTTTAATTGTATCAACTTTAGCGAACCCCAATGTTATTAAGGTTTCTAATCCTAAGGCTTCTAGCGATACCAAGGCTAAACAAACCGTGGTGGTAACTATCGACAAAGAACAAAATTTATTCATTGGCTCTACGCCAGTTACTATTGGGGCCTTGCCTAATGAGTTAAAATTATTTTTAGCGAAAGAAACCGAAAAGCCTTCTGTGGTAATTAATGGAGACAGTGTGGCAAATTTAGGGGTTACTATACAAGTAATGCAAATTATAAAGTCTCTTGGAGCAACGCCCGTTGTTGCGGTGAATCCAGCGCACTAGTTTATTTCAAGTTTCTAATTATTTAATAATATTTATTACTCAAGTAATTCAGTAATTTTTATACTAGCTATTTCAAGCTTGCTCTAATCATTCTGTTTTTACCAAAACTATCTTGTCTTAATTCTGCATGGAAATTAAGTTCATCTAATAAAGCTAGTATGGCCTTCCCTTGGTCATAATGTATTTCAAAAAAGAGTTGTCCGTTGGTAGATAAATTTTGCTTTGCCATTTTAGCAATGGCTTTATAAAAAATAAGGGGGTCTTCATTCGATACGAATAAAGCAATTGCAGGTTCAAAGCCCACTACCTGTTCTTGCATATTTGCTTTTTCTCTGATAGGAATATAGGGTGGGTTACTTACAATAATATCATAAGTATTATCCAGTGCTGCTGTGTTTAAAATATCCTGCTCTATCCATTCTATGGAAGCCTTTACATTATTGGCATTTATTTCGGCTACTGCTAAGGCTTCTTTACTAATATCTAATCCGGTAAGGCTACATAAAGGAAGGGATAATTTTAAAGCAATAGGTATACAACCAGAGCCAGCGCCTATATCAATTATAGATAATGGTTTATTCATTATACTAGCATAAGAAATTATCCATTCTACTAATTCTTCAGTTTCGGGTCTTGGAATTAAAACATGTTCATTCACCATTAATTCATTGCCCATAAACCAGGCATTACCTAAAATATATTGAATAGGTTTGCCCAATAATAACTGCTCGGCATAATCTTCTATTTGCAATTGCTGTTCTTTAGTGAATGCCGTGTTTACATTTACAATTTGTTGCATTCTATTCCAACCAGTAACCGCCTCTATAAGCATACCTATTAAACTGCTCAATTCAACAGCGTCAATTTTAGAGGCTAGCTTTTGCTTTAGGAATATTTTTATTTCTTGTAAACTCATACCACAATGTTACAAATGATTATGCATTATGAACTAGCTTTGAACAAATAATTCTAAGAACGCCTACCTATATGGATCATCATTTTTATAGTACCATTGAAATACCTGCTATTGCTGAGTTTAAGGATAGGGGAAGTAAGTTCTTGGCCTACTCTTACCCAGTAGATTCGGTAGATACTTGTAAAAAAATTATAGCAGGGCTTAAAAAAGAACATCCCAAAGCTGTTCATTTTTGTGTGGCTTATAGAATAGGCGTAGAAGGCAATATATTTAGAGCCAGTGATGATGGAGAGCCAGCGGGTTCTGCAGGCAGGCCCATACTAGGGCAAATAGATAGCAAACAACTTACCAATATTATGGTGGTGGTAGTGCGTTATTTTGGAGGTAGTTTATTAGGCGTGCCTGGTTTAATTAATGCGTATAAAACGGCTACTACACTTGCTTTGCAATTAGCACCCATTGTACAAAAGCCCATTGAACTGCACTATGAATTAAATTTTGATTATCATCAAATGAATGAAGTGATGATGATTGTGAAGCAATATAATTGTTCGGTAACGGAACAGGAAGCACAATTATTTGTGCAATTAAAAATTGGCATACCCAAAGCGAGACTAGAAGAAGCGCTGAATAAATTCAATGATTTAAGAGAAGTAAAATTAACCTTGATCTCTAATTAATATAGTCCTTGGAATATATTACTAGCAATATTGAATTATTAAATAAATTGTATAGCGCAACCGACTTAGTATTTATAAAAACCCTCTCCCGTTTTTACACCTAGTTTTCCTTGCTCTACCATTTTAACTAATAATGCAGCAGGGGCGTATTTTGAATTGTTAAAACCTTCTTCCATAATGGTCATAATATTCTTACAAACATCTAGCCCAATATAATCGGCCAGTTGTAAGGGCCCCATGGGATGTGCCATGCCCAGTTTCATAATTTGATCAATGGTAGCAGCATCGCTAATGCCTTCAGAAAATGCATGAATAGCTTCATTAATCATGGGCATTAAAATTCTATTGGCAATAAAACCTGGCGCGTCTTTTACTACGCAAGGAATTTTATCTATTTTTTTGGTTAGGGCTACGATGCTATCCGTTATACTTGCAGCAGTAGCTTCTCCATTAATAATTTCTACCAATTTCATAATGGGCACAGGATTCATAAAATGCATACCAATAACCAGTGTGGGCCTCTTGGTAGCTGCTGCTAATTCACCAATAGAAATAGAAGAAGTATTGGTAGCCAGTATACAATTTGGCTTTGCGTATTGGTCAAGACTTGCGAATATCTTTTTTTTAATCTCTGCATTTTCAGTAGCGGCTTCAATGACTAAGTCGGCATGAGCAACGCCTTGTTCAATAGAATTAGATAATTGAATATTGGATAGCGTACTTGCTTTGTCTTCAGTTGTAATAGTTTGTTTGGAAATTTGTCTGTCTAAATTCTTTTCAATAGTAGCCATTGCTTTTTCTAAAGCAGGGGCTTGTGCATCTATTAATTGAACCTTGAAACCTTTTTGTGCAAAAACATGTGCAATACCATTACCCATGGTGCCAGCACCAATCACCGCAATATTTTCCATAAAACTATTTTTTCGATTTATAATCACCCCTTTTCCATGCATTGATAAAACTTCTCCATGCACTTGGGTTTAATATATTCATTGGAGGCAATTGCCCAGAGTAATAATATTTAGTAGCTTGTTGTGTTAAGGATGCACCCACGGCCTCTTTGCCATCATAAGGTAAGCTTGAAAGAATAATTCTTTTCTGACTCATGCTGGTATTTTTTCTAGCAGTCTCATACATATCGTCATCCACTTTGGCATTCACAAAATCTCTTTCAAATTGTGCGCGAGAGGGTCTTGCTTTTAAAATAGTGGCAGGCAAAAAATTAGTATCATTCACCATTAATTGAATCACGCTATATTGATTGCCTTCTAATTTTGCAGGAATTAATATGGTTCTATTTTTAAAGCCCACGCAAGAAAATGTAATGGTCTCGCCTTTATTTACTGCAATGGAGAAAACCCCATCATTATTGGTAATGGTTCCACGACCTTTTTTATCCACTAAAACACTTGCAAAGGGGATGGCCTTCAAGCTGTCAGCCGTCATAATAACTCCATATAATTGTATCACAGAGTCACGGTAAATATCGACCGTTTGAGCATAGGCCTTGTTTTGGCTAAAGCTTGCCAGGGTAATAATTGTAATAAATAATGCCTTTCTCATGTACTTGCAAATTTAAGCCTCAATCTTTAAATAATCGAAGCCATTTTTGAATATTCTGCCTCTTAAAACAGCAAAATAAGTGCAATGAGCGTTAACTTTGCAGCGATCTAAATTATTTAACAAAAACTTTCATAATGACTACCTCGGATATTCTAAAGGCCTTAAGTAATGTGCAAGAACCAGATTTGGGTAAGGACTTGGTTACTTTAAATATGATCAAAGACCTTCAAGTGGACGGTGATAAGGTAAGCTTTACCATTGTGCTTACAACCCCAGCTTGTCCTATGAAGGATTTAATGAAAAATGCCTGTGAAAATGCCATTAAATTACTAGTGAACAATGCGGCCATTATTGAAGTGAATTTTACATCCAATACCACTAGTTTAAGAAAAGATGAAAAAAAGGTTTTAGGGCAGGTTAAAAATATTATTGCAGTAGTGAGTGGTAAAGGAGGTGTCGGAAAAAGTACCATTTCAGCTAACTTGGCTTTGGCTTTAGCAGAAGGTGGTGCGAAAGTTGGATTAATGGACGCCGATATATACGGCCCTAGTGTTCCCATTATGTTTGGCGTAAGAGGTCAAAGACCCATGATGAAAGATGGTGATGGAAATGGAATTATAATTCCTTTAGAAAAATATGGTATTAAATTAATGAGTATTGGATTATTAGTGGATGAAAAAGATGCAGTGGTTTGGAGAGGTCCAATGGCAAGCAGTGCTATTCGTCAATTCATTACCGATGTAGATTGGGGAGAGCTAGATTATTTAGTCATTGACATGCCTCCTGGCACTGGCGATATACATTTAACCATTATGCAAACAGTTCCAGTTACAGGAGTGGTAATTGTAACTACCCCTCAAACAGTAGCGCTCGCCGATGCTAAAAAAGCCATTGCTATGTTTGGACAAGCGAATGTGAAAGTGCCCATTATTGGTTTAATAGAAAACAT
>CANCRC010000071.1 GCA_947380435.1 Chitinophagaceae bacterium | reverse complement strand
AGCAGTTCCTGTTGCTTTTGTTTCATCGTAGTTCATTTCAGAGCCTCCAATAAATACACCAGGGTTAAAGGTTAAATATTTTTCTGTACTTAACTGTACTCTAAATTCATTTACAATTCTAGCTGCTTCATAAATGGCACCATAACCTGCACCTGCTGTAAACACTCCCGAGCTATGTCCTGTTTTTGCTTTTACATTTAATAACCAACCACTAGCGCCTCTTCTTGCAGTGGCCACAGAATTTAATCCATTGGCTCCTTCAAAAGCAAGTGCAATTTCAGTTTGCTTTGCAGTTTCAATAAAGTCGCCTCTACTTACTTCACGCGGATACCCTGCATGTTCTTCATCGCCTGTTAAATAAGCAATAATATTAGCGTCCTTCAATAAACCCTGTGCTTGTAAGGCTTGAAGTGCTATTATCATAACTACGTCTCCGCCCTTCATATCAGTCACGCCCTGTCCTGTGGCGGTGGAATCGTTTAACATTGTGAATGGGTTCGCCGGCATATCGGGTTCAAAGACAGTGTCTAAATGACCTATAAGAAAAAGTTTTTTTCCTTTATTAGTTTTAGTTAATTCGGTTTTCTTTTTAGAGGAAGTTTTCTTTTCTGTTGCGGCGGGGTTTTCTGCATCATTATTAAAGCCAATGCTTGCCACTAAATGTCCTGCACGGCGAAGTGAATCGGGCATTGGGATCCACTTGGTTTTAAAATTGGCTTTCTCAAATTCACGCGCAAAAATGGCACCTACTTTTTTAACGCCTTCTATGTTTAATGTGCCGCTATTAATATCGACCGATTCTTTTAAAAGCGCAATAGCCCTTGGCATATTGGCATCGATATAGTCCATTACTTTTTGTTCTTCCTTACTTAAGGTAGTGGTGGCTTTAGTAGTTTGAGCATTCAAGGTTTGATTTGCTCCAATACAAATACTAAATAAGATCGTCGTAAATAAGATTGCTTTTTTCATAGTCATTCTTTAGGATCACTCAATTTAGTTCAATTCATTTATACCCCAAAAGCTTACGGTAAATACTTGGAAATTGATTTGATTTATGTGCTTAATTCGCTGATTAACATTAAATTATTTGCAGGGTACGAAAAATGGCAATATTTTCTCTAAATTCGAATAATGAAGAGTATGAATTTAAATATCCCCGATAATGTAGAAATCAACAGCAACGAACTAACCGTTATCGTAGCTACAAGGTTGTACGAAATAGGGAAACTCTCTTTAGGCCAAGCCTCAGAAATGATAGGCTGTTCTAAAAATTCATTTATTGAGTTATTGGGAAATTTATAAAATCTCCGTTTTCAATTACCCTGCATCTGATTTAGAATCAGATCTGAGATATGCTTAATAATTACTAATTATTTTAAAGGAAGAGCTTTAAAATTTTTTATGAAAACCATTGAACTAACCATATTGAACCCTAAGGCTAACGTTATCTTAAAAGATATGGTAAAGAAAAATTGGATAACCATTCAAAAGCCATCAAAAAGTAAAAGCATTAAAAATAAATTGAATCTTAAACCTAGTACTTGGGAAGCTCAATTTAAAAAGGCAATAGCTAATGGAGATACTCCAGAAAAAGATTTTTATACTTAGATCTTCGACACCCCCTTTATCAAACTACAAAGGCACATTAATTTTAGAATTAGTGCTAATTAAATTATTAAACCACTATAAGTTGCTAATGGAAAATAAATACATAGTGCCTATTCTAAGTTTGATCTTTTTATGATATAACTGGATTAAGTTGCATAAGAAAAATAATAAAAACGTATAAATACTCGATTAAACGATTTCATTTTTTTGTTTCTTTATTACTAAATCAAACATCATGAAAAAAGTTTCAACATTCGTTTTATCCATTTGTATCTTACTGTTTTTATCTAGTTGTAAAAAAGAATCTTCAACAAATAAAAAGGATGATTCTATTACTATGGTTCGAGATATAGTTGGTGAAAGTGGGAGATTATTTACTCTAGATGAACAAAATATTGATAATGTTCCATTACTTTCAATTAACGAATTCAAATTAGCATATAAAGAATTTAAGAGGCCTAAGAAATTTAGTGGCATTGCAGAATTAAAGCAAAACGACAACACTGCCATTAATAGTTTAAAAAAAACATCATCTACTAAGGCTTTTGATGAGTATGAAGAAGATGGCACAAGACCAGCAGGATACTATCATGCATCATTCCCTTTTTATGTTTCATATTATACATCAGTTAATGACAATGTGCTACAGCAAGGGTTTTATACAATGCATCTTGATTTTAATACCGATAAGTATGGAAGAGTTACTGGAAATCCAACAATTTCATTTACTGGGATAGGTTTTTTTAGCTGGACTTATGTGAACTCGTCTCAGATAAATTTCAACAGCGCCAATACAACTTCAACATTTACAATAACAGGGACTAATTTATTTGGTATTCAATTAGGGGGCTTCACACTTGGATGGACAAGTAGAAGTAATTATTATTTTACTGTGAATATGGATTCTGATTTCGAAAAAGAAGCTGTCAAAGTTGAACAAAATTAAAATCAATAACAATGCTATACCTATTAATTTCAATCGGCGTTTTATTAATATTATTTAATCTTTTCATCTGGTTATATGATGAACAAAAAATTAAGTTAACTGTTAACAAAAGTTTGAGGCTCTTTAAATATCTATCATTAATAGTACTTGGATTTTATATCCTGATAGCTATTTATGTTTATCTATTTATACCGAATACATTTAAATAAAATTGTTGCTTGTTATTTCTTATGTAACATGAAAGAACCTTTAAATGAATTCAGAAAGTTTTAATACCCTTGTATTTTATATCCTTTACTCTATTTGTAAACGCTTAAATCTTAACCACCCCTTCCGTCACTATCACATCACTTAAGGCACCGGTACAAACTCCTTTAATAGTAATGCTTTCACCTATTTTTTGAGTGAGAGGCGCGGTACTAATTAAAGTAACCGATACATTGGAAAAAGAATCGGGTCTGCCTATGATTAAGGTTATTTTTCCTTCCTGGTTTTTGTCAATGCTAACAATGGTTCCACTTATTTCTACTGCTTTATTTAAATACAAAGCATTCGCATTTTTTTCATTGGCTTGATAAGCGGCGCTTAAAGAGTCGGCTTGAATAACTATGCCTTTTTCTGATTGTACATTTCTATGATGCGTTTTAGAATAAACAAATACATAATAGTATCCTCCAAGGGCCGTGATGGCCACTACTGCAATGGCGTATATTAATTTTGTCATTTTGCGCATAAATTTAGTTTAGCTTATTCTATCTTAGTTAAATCTACTATTTAATGTGATCTTATTCTACCATTTAATATTTCTAAGTTCTTTGGGTTTACGAACGGTAAATACCCTTGAGATATTAAACCCAAAACGTAAATCGCCTTTTGCCCAACTGCCTGTAGTTTCATTAATAAAAGTACGCTCGGTCATGCCCGTTGAATTAGAGACATGTAATTGAAACACATGGCCTCCTGTTTCAATATCTACACCTACTGATAAAGGGTCTTTGTAACCCTCTAAGCTATTAAACCTATGATAATACTCTGTTGTAATATTTACTCTTTTGCTCACTCTTTGTCTAAAGCCTACACCTAATGAATAAAAATCGTTGGGGGTGGTTTTAGTGTCTACCATATTATAATGAATTAAGGTAGGCGATAATTGTAAAGAAAAATAATCGTTCACCTTGCTTGCAAGTAGTAATTGATGCGAGAAAGAAAATTTATCCGACACATAGGGCGTATAAGTAGTTGCTGCATCACGCAATGATTTATAAATAAAAGAGCTTGCATAGCTTAGACTAAAAGGAATATTTCGCTGGCCTTGTTGTTGTCTAATAATTTTATATTTTAAAAAGCCATCATACTGCTTTTGATAAGTGCTACGGCCAATACCTATCATGAGCCTATCTGTAAGCCCATAGTCTAAACCTATGCGCATAGTGGCCTGGTCTAATCCAAAAAAGTTATAACCTCCGTCACTGAGTGGACCAAAGCGGTGCATAATTTTAAAATCTAAAACACCCGGCCCTACATTCTCTATCGACTGCCCATTCACAATTCTAGTAGATTTAAATGTACCCGTAATAATATCTGGATTACTGGAATAATTATTTTCTGAAAATAAATCTACATTTTGCGCTGTCGCCGTAAGGGTAACAAATAATGCAAATACTACTATACGAAGAGAACGTAAAAACATAATTTTTAATTTTGGTATTTACAATTCACTTTTATCTTAGCCTCATTCGCAATTTTCTCTCCAATGTATAAACCCTTAATACCGTAGTCCTTAATTTTTATACTAAACTCACCGGTAATTGTGGGCTTTCCGTCAGCAATTTGTAAAGTTCCATTGGTACTTACTTTTTGCGCAGTTCCATGTATGGTTAAATTACCTTCAATTTCTACAGGGTAATTACCATCCTTGGTAAAATTAACTTCTTTGATATTCTTAATATACCCTTTGAAATCGGCTTTAGGAAACTGACTCGACTCCATATAGTTCTCATTAAAATGATCTTCCATTAATTGGTTTTCAAATTTGAAACCTTTCACTAATACGCCAAATATAATTTGACCAGTGGCGTCTACAAATTTTGAGTCGACCTGGTTATTCACTGCTGCAATGGCCACGGCTCCTCCGGTGGCATTAAAAAATATTTGTCCTGTTTTAGTAGCATATACTTTTTGTGCGCCTGGTGTTTGTGCATTTGTAGTTTGCATATTACATACAAGTAATACTAGTACAAGCGCTGCTGCTAATTTTTTTATGTTAGAAATTGAAATCATATGAAATTATTTTTATTTTTTAGTTAATTATTAATGGCGCCTCTATTCACCCAAACAATTATTTTATTAATACTACATACATCCATCTTAGCCATATTCTTAGGCATAGGTGATGCATTACCATTTTGTAAAATAGAATTCACTAAGCGCCCGTTGGTAATATAGGGTTTCACTGTGGCATAAGTATTTAATACAATACCGCCTCCTAAACTATTGGCACTAGCTCCGTGACAACTAGTACAATTGGCATTTAAGATGCCCGTTACTGTTACACTATAAGTGACATTGGTGGTATCACATGCAGCCACTACTACTTGAGGATACACTTGGTCCTTCTTGTCATAATAACAAGCAGTAAAACTACTAATGGCAATTATTACAAATGCTATTTTAAAAAATTGCTTCATATTATTGAGGATAGCCTTTTTGTATCCACTTTTGAATTTGGGTTATTTTACAATCTACCAACTTAGCTGAAGGAGGCATTCTTTTTGAAACAGCTATGCTTGAAACATAATTAATAGCATTTAAAAAAGTACTTGTATTGGCTGTGATATAAGTTTTAGCACTTGCATAGTCTCCTAAATAAATATTCGCAGAACCTGGTTTGCTACCATGACATCCGCCACAATTAGTAGAAATAATAGTTTGAATAGCATTCGCATAAGTAAATGAATTAGTGTCACATACATTAGTGCATTGAGTATTAAGAGCTCCTTGGTCAATCCATTTTTTGATAAGTGCAATATGTGTGGCCGTCATTTGTGAGCTAGACCTTGGTGGCATGCCGTTTCCAATAATAGTATAATACTTGCTACTATTTGCATTTTTAGCTTTAATGCCATTCATAATATGACCATAGTCTGTGGTAATTACACTTTCTCTATGGCTTCCTGCATCATGGCATCCGGCAGAACCACAGTAACTTACATATAAGGGTAAAACATCGGTATTAAAACAAACGGTATCTGATACTGGTGCAGGCGTTCCTCCTGTTGGGGTTGTGGTAGTGGGAGGATTAACTACTACCACTGGATCTAAGGATACATTAGAATTCACTGTAAGTATATCATGCTGACATGCATTATATAAAATACAGATAGAGGATAGAACAAAAGTATAGGATAAAAATTTACGCATAGGGCTTATAAAGAACTTATTTGATAAACTAGTTTAGAAGACGCTGTTAGAACCTCTAGTAAAGTTACAAGATTGCTTGTTAATATATTTATAATGATAAAAAAATATACAAAAACTATGTTTTCTTTTAGCATACTATTGTTAGTATAGCAAATCATTTATACTTGAATGGTTTTTAAATATGTTTTATTTTAAATATCTAATCAAACTGAAGTGGAACATTTATTTTCAAACTATAATTACGGCCCATATTAAATACGCCGGTTCTACCTGTTAAAATGTTTTCATCGGTATATTTTAAACGACTTAAATGGCTCTGATAAGCAATATCGGTAAGGTTTTGCGCCACTAAAGAAATACTAAATAACTGTTTCCCCTTATTAGTTATATGTGTACCTGCCCCAATATTAATTAAGGTATAACCTGGGGTTTTGGTTTCAGTATTATAACCAGTAAACGGATTATTCTGTGCAGCTACATTATCAAATTGTAAAGAAGCATAACTGTTCTTTAGATTACCCGTATTTTTTGGTAGCTCATATCTTAATTCAGTAATCCAACGCATGCTTGGTATGGTGGGTAAATTAATACTTCCTGCCAATGCTTTTTTAAATGTTCCATTGACAATAGAAACTGTGTTTTCAATATGCAGTCCGTCCAAAGGATGCGGATGAATATCTAAATTAAATTCAGCCCCTATTAATTTAGCATCTTGTTGATGATAAGCGAATGCATAATAATCCTTGCCCTCTTTATTAATAATAGAGTCTCCACCATGCGCTCCAATAAGCTTTTGATAAAATATATAATTAGTTACATTATTATAAAAAGCATTGCCTGTAAAAGATATATGCTCGTTACTCCATTCCACGCCTGCATCAAATTGCAAGCTTTTCTCACTTTCTAAATTTGTATTCCCATACTCGTATCTATTCGTTCCCTCATGTGCGCCATTACTACCCAACTCCGATAAATTAGGGGCTCGATAACCTCGGGCAATATTGAATTTAAAAATTAAATCATTGGTGGCTTCATAGGTCAAACCAAAAGAACCGGCTATATCTCCATAGTTTTTTTGAAGTCCATTAAACTCAATTCCTTTTTTATCTATTCTAGCACCACCACTAAAGTTAAATTTATCTATATGTTTCTGCGTATAAAAAAACAAACCTGTTTCCACCGATTTATATTCAGGTATTAAGGCTTCCACGCCTTTATTTTTATTTTCTTGTTGTAAGCCATTCACACCGATAGTATGTTTCCAATTATTGGTTTCTGGAAGCAAGTATTGAAAAGAATAATTTAAAGTACCTAAATCGAAGTATAAACTTTTTTCTGTTGGCATTTCAATATTGCCAAACTCCTGTCTTTGATTTCTTTGATAGGCTATATTGGCTTTTAACTTTCCCGTTCCCCAGTTAATACTATTATCTAAAATATATTTTGTGTGTTGAATATATTGATAAGGTATATTGGGTGTGGATGAATTAAAATCGGCGTCGGTGGCAGGAACTTCAGCAATTGAATTTCCTGATGCGCCATTCATAATAGTTTCCTTGGTAAACTGTCCTAAATTATTTCTAGTACCTTCAATCATGCCTAGCTTTTGACTAAACTTATTTATAATTAAATGTGAATAGCCCCAATCTTTTTCTACACCTAGAAAACCTCCTCCATTTAATTCAGAAAATTTTGAATTGTATACATAGCCATCATATTTATTTTTATAATCAGATGCTTTTTTACTACTTGCATTCAATCCCCATACCAAACCATTTTTATTACCCGCTATATCGAAATGATAACCTTGTAAATTATTATTAGATTGATAATTACTAAATACATTACCTCTTAGTGCTCCTTCCGCGACAGGTACATTCGAAGTTATATTAATAACCCCCGACAAAGCTTCGCTACCATAAATAATGGAGGCAGGCACTTTTAATACTTCGGTTCTAGCTACATTATACTCATCAATTTCAATACCATGTTCATCGCCCCATTGTTGTCCTTCTTGTTTTACGCCATCGTTTAAAACCACTACCCTATTGTATCCTAGGCCTCTTATAATGGGTTTGGATATAGCTGGACCTGTGCTTAACTGCGTTACCCCAGGTGTTTTAGAAAGCGCATCAATTAAATTGGTAGAGACTCCTTTAAAAAAATCTTCCTTCTTAATAATACTAATAGGAGTGGGCGTTTTTTTACTAGAAGTAGTTCTTAAAAAACTAGTAACCGTTACATTGGTGTTTTCTAGCACTGCGTGGTTCAAGAAAAAGTCTTTCTCCAAATTTGTTGGAATACTTAAAGTAATAGTTTGTAAGCTATAGCCTATATAACTTACCTCAATAATATAGTTGCCTGGCTTTATATTAATTTGATAAATTCCTTTATCGTTACTCACCACCCCTTTTTTTAATTCTGGGAAATAGATAGAAGCGCCTTGTAAAATTTGGCCAGTGGCTTCATCGCTTATCTTACCCGATACTTGCACCGTCTTAGGTGCTTGCATGGCGTAAACGCCCTCGCCTATAAAAACACTTATAAATAATATAGATAAATACCTGAACATAAAATAATAATTAACTCGAAATGGGAAATGCATTGCATTGTAAAAATCCTTGCTATAATAACTCTAGTACTATACTAGCATTAATAAGCAAATTCGAAATGAAATTAAATTTCAATTCGATTGGGCTATACTGCAGGGGGACCCCTAGAGTCTAAAGAATAATTATTATTAGAAAAGTAAAAACAAACTAAATGCGTGTTAGTTACAATATTTAGAACCGGGTGCGCTAATTCAATATTGAAATTAAAATCTAGAAAGGGAGAAGCCGCCACTAAATTATCGTGCGAACAATGTATGCTTGAGTTTTCAACTTGATCAATAGGTAGGTTCTTATGTACATCACATTTAACCTTATCGCTATGTTTTGCAACTAAATCATGTATGGTCTTTTGTGAGGTAATGCTAAACGCAAAGACCAGTAGCATGACTACCGCTAAAATTTGTCTTATGGTTTTTTGATATAGCATGGTATAAAGTTACGCCAACTTGCTTATACTTCAAAAGCTAGTATATGGCTGCGCCTACCGGGTGTTCAGCTACAAAAGGATAGCCTATTAACTTGGTAATGGTGGCAGCTAATTGCTTCTGAAACAATTGATTTGCCATATCCTGCTCTCCTAATTTACCTATTGCAAGAAGTGGGTTATTTTTTACATTAGGCCCCAATAAAGCAAACCAAATACTAGAAGCGCCTTTGACATCGGCACCATGGTCTGTCCAAGCATCGCCAAATCCACGTCCATGATCGGTGGTGACTAATATATAAGTATTGTTTTTATATCCAGGGGTTGATTGCACCCAATTCCATATATCACCTATCCAGGCATCTACCTGATGTGCTGCATCTAAATAATTACTATAATTAGCATGATGCGCCCACTCATCGGTTTCACCATAACTGATATACATCACCTTGGGCTGTTTTGTTTTTAAATAATGCATAGCTTGGTAATGCGTGAACACATCCAAGCATTCCACTTCTTTAAAAGGCTTATAACTATCTTTTAATAAACTAGCTAAAATGTCAGTAGTAGAATCTTTTAAAATACTTTGCACCGATTCAAAACCATTAATAACTGGAAAACCTGAAACATTTTCATTTAAAATTCTATTGTAAGCATCCCATGCACCAAAGGCAATTACTTTTCCTTGATACGCTTTTTGCTTATTTAAAAATGCCATTAGATTAGAATGCGGATTAGGAGCATAATCATTTGAATTAATGGCCGAATCGGGATAGCCTGTAAATATTTCATTATAGCCTGGATACGAGAACCAGTGCGGGTTAGCAACATCTACTTTATTTTCTTTATTTCTATTTCCAAACAATTGTCCTTGGCTACTTATTGTATTCCAAAAAAAAGGCATCAATAATTTTTGTCTTTCACTAATGGTGTTGGCTCCATATTTTTTATAGAGATATGCACTATCGCCATGATTAAATTTGGATTGATTGGCAATATCAAAATCCATTCCATTAAAAACCTCCTGCCATCTAAAACCATCGGTGGTGATTATAATTAAATTAGGGGC
>CANCRC010000070.1 GCA_947380435.1 Chitinophagaceae bacterium | reverse complement strand
ATGAGTGAAAGAAATGACGATCCTAAAACGGCAAGTCGTCCTTATGATAAAGACAGAGATGGTTTTATTATGGGAGAGGCTTCTGGTGTTTTAGTTTTAGAAGAATTAGAGCACGCGCAAAAACGCGGTGCAAAAATATATTGTGAAGTAGTAGGTGGTGGAGCTACAGCAGATGCTTATCATTTAACAGCCCCGCACCCAGATGGATTAGGTGCAAAAAATGTAATGATAGCAGCTTTGAAAGATGCTGAAATGCAGCCATCGGATATTGATTATATTAACACACATGGAACTTCTACACCTCTTGGAGATATTGCAGAAACCAAGGCCATTACAGCGGTCTTTGGTGAACATGCTTATAATTTAAATATTAGCTCTACTAAATCCATGACAGGACATTGCTTGGGAGCAGCAGGAGTGATTGAGGCTATCGCTTGTATTCAAGCAGTGGTGCATGATATTATTCCGCCAACCATCAATCACTTTACAGACGATCCTGAATTAGACCAACGCCTTAATTTTACTTTTAATACAGCGCAAAAAAGAACAGTGAATGCAGCCTTAAGTAATACTTTCGGATTTGGCGGACACAATGCCTGTGTGATTGTAAAAAAATACAAGGCCTAATTTAAAGTGAAAAGAATAAAAACTTTATTATCCTTTTTCAAACAATCCGATTTTGAAAAAAATTTAGCAGAATTAATTGGCTACAAAACAAAGACCCTTGTACTTTTTCAAACCGCTTTGAATCACAGATCGGTTAGAGAGAATCCATCAGAAAATAATGAAAGACTAGAATTTTTAGGGGACGCCATTATAAGCGCAGTGGTAGCCGATTATTTATTTAAAAAATATCCTTACAAAGGGGAAGGCTTCTTAACAGAAATGCGCAGCAAGATGGTGAATAGACAACAGCTGAATCATATTGCCGTACAAATGGGGCTTCGTAAAATGACGCGTTTTAATAAAATGGACGGCTCTTTAAAAACAAGTCAAATTTTTGGAAATACTTTAGAGGCTTTAGTGGGCGCCATTTATTTAGATAAAAAATATGAGTTTACTAAAAAGTGGATCTTAGAAAAAATGATTCAGCCTTATTTGTTCATGGACGATTTAGAGCAAATAGATATTAATATAAAAAATAAAATTATAGGATGGGCTTTAAAGCAAGGTAAACAAATTGATTTTGTTTTAGCAGGCGAGCAGTTGGAAGGAAGGCGTAGACTATTCACTATTAATGTGGTCCTAGATGGAGAAGTAATTACTGCACAAAAAGGCTATACTAAAAAAGATGCTAGTCAATTAGCGGCACAAAAAGCCATTGAAATTTTAGGTATTTAATCGCAGGAAAGTATCTTCATTTTTTTTACTTTTCAATAAATTTACTATTCAATACTTTGGCAAAGTTCTATAAGTACACCATTCGTTTCTTTAGGGTGTACAAAACAAACTAATTTATTATCGGCCCCTTGTTTAGGTGATTCATTCAAAAGTGTAAAGCCAAGTTTTTTTAATCTTTCCATTTCCGCAATAATATCTGGCACTTCAAATGCAATATGGTGCATGCCTTCTCCTTTCTTTTCAATAAATTTTGCAATGACCCCATTTTCTTGGCTACTTTCTAATAACTCTATCTTGGTGTTGTTTTGAAGAAAAAAGGCCGTATTGACGTCTTCGCTAGCCACTGTTTCAGTCTTATAGCAGGGGCTGCCTAAGAGTTGTTCAAATAAAGGAATGCTTTTGGCTAGGTCATTTACCGCTATGCCTATATGTTCTACCTTATAATCCATGGTTCTGTTGTTTTACGAATTGGGAAAAAATTGCCTTTTAAGCTTAACGAATTCAATAAAATCAAGCCTTAAGCTTTAGCTTTGTGCTTTAGAAAAAATCAAATTCGGATATGTTAAAATTACCAATTTATCTTGATCATAATGCAACTACCCCCATGGATCCTAGGGTTTTAGAAGCAATGATCCCCTATTTTGTCGAAAACTTCGGAAATGCGGCCAGCCGTAACCATTCTTTTGGATGGCAAGCAGAGGAGGCAGTGGATTATGCGCGTGAGCAAGTGGCCCAATTAATTGGCGCCGATCCTAAGGAAATTATATTCACTTCCGGTGCTACCGAAGGGGATAACCTAGGTATCAAAGGTGTATATGAAATGTATGCAAGCAAGGGTAATCATATTATTACTTGCACTACAGAACATAAAGCTGTGTTGGATACTTGTAAGCACTTAGAAAAATTAGGCGCTGAAGTCACTTATTTAGAAGTACAACCTGATGGTTTAATAGACTTAAAACAATTAGAAGCTGCTATGAAGCCTACTACAATTTTAGTAGCCATCATGTATGCGAATAATGAAATTGGCGTGATACAACCCGTAAAAGAAATTGGAGCGATTGCTAAAAAGCATGGCGCTTTATTTTTTACAGATGCAGTGCAAGCAGTAGGAAAAATTCCTGTGGATGTGATTGCAGACGGCATTGATATCATGGCTTTTACCGCGCACAAAATGTATGGTCCAAAAGGAGTAGGTGCTTTATATGTGAGAAGAAAAAACCCGCGTGTAAAAGTAACTGCACAAGTAGACGGCGGTGGACATGAAAGAGGCATGCGTAGTGGTACTTTAAATGTACCAGGTATTGTAGGCTTTGGAAAAGCATGTGAGTTAGCGCGTTTAGAAATGGCTGCTGACACTGAAAGAATTTCAAAATTAAGAGACAAGTTAGAAAATGCCTTAAAGGTTATTGACGAGTCTTATGTGAATGGGAATCCAGCACACCGTTTACCACATGTAAGTAATATCTCTTTTAAATATGTGGAAGGAGAAGGTTTAATGATGGGCTTTAACAAGGACATCGCTTTATCTTCTGGTTCTGCTTGTACCTCTGCTTCTTTAGAGCCTAGTTATGTTTTAAAAGCCTTAGGTTTAGGAGATGACTTAGCACATAGCTCTCTTCGTTTTGGTTTAGGAAGATATACTACTGAAGAACAAATTGATTTTACGATTAAAGCAGTAACGGATACCGTTTTAAAACTAAGAGAAATGAGTCCTTTATGGGAAATGTTTAAAGAAGGGATTGATATTGATGCGATTCAATGGGCACACCACTAAAATGGGGGTGTATCTCTAGTTTCGATTTTTTTTAATAATTTTGAAAATATAAAATAAAAATAAAATGGCATATTCAGATAAAGTAATCGATCATTATTCTAATCCTAAAAATGTAGGAACATTAGATAAAGGTTCTAAGAGTGTAGGTACTGGTTTAGTAGGTGCACCTGAGTGCGGAGACGTGATGCGTTTGCAAATTCAAGTGGACGAAGCGACTGGTGTTATTACCGATGCAAAATTTAAAACATTTGGTTGTGGTTCAGCCATTGCTTCTTCTTCTTTGGCTACTGAGTGGTTAAAGGGAAAAACAATTGACGAAGCTGTTAAGATTGACAATATGGATTTAGTAGAGGAATTAAATTTACCTCCCGTTAAAATTCACTGTTCTGTTTTAGCAGAAGATGCTATTAAAGCAGCTATCAATGATTTTCGTGTGAAGAACGGACTAGCTGAATTAGTATTTGAACAAAGCCACGTTTAATTTAGGTCTTCTATTTACAACCCATGAGCGAAGTAGCCCAAGAAAATTCAATTTATGTTAGTGCTAAGGCAAAGGCCAAGGTATTGCAGTTAATGCAGGACGCTGGCGTTGCAGGAGATGCTAACTATTTTTTAAGAGTAGGGGTTGTGGGCGGCGGTTGTTCTGGATTAAGTTATAAGCTGGATTTTGATAATGAAATTAAACCCATGGATCAAGTCTTTGAAGACAATGGCGTTAAGATCGTGACCGATTTAAAAAGCTTTTTATACTTAGTGAATACCGAGTTGGAATTTTCAGATGGATTAAATGGAAAAGGCTTTTATTTCAACAATCCCAATGCCAGTAGAAGTTGTGGATGCGGAGAAAGCTTCGCGGTCTAATTAAAATAGCCCCCTAAGAAAGGCTAGCAATACAAAACATAAGATTTTAGAAAATCATAAGATTATTATAATATTCAATGCCTCGTTATCACGGGGCATTTTTTTTGTAGCTTTGAAGCATGTGGGCAATATGTAAAAAAGAATGGGCGCAGTTTTTCAATGGCTTAACAGGCTATTTAATTATTGGCTTTTACTTAATGGTAAATGGGCTAGTCTTATTTGTGCTCCCTAATTTCAATGTGCTCGATTTTGGCTATGCTTCTTTACAAGCCTATTTCGATTTTGCTCCTTGGTTTTTACTTCTCTTAGTGCCTGCCATTACCATGCATAGTTTTTCAGACGAATACAAGCAGGGCACTTATGAAATAATTAGAACCTTGCCCATTTCACCGCTTCAATTAGTAGTAGGAAAATTTTTAGGAAATGTATTCATTGTACTTGTAGCCATTCTACCTACTTTATTATATGCCTATACTTTAAATGCTTTAAGTGATATTGGAGGAATAGACTTTGGAGCTACTTATGGTTCCTATATGGGTTTATTATTTCTAGCGGCTAGTTATACCATGGTGGGTATTTATATTAGCAGCATTACAAAAAATAATTTAGTGGCTTTATTAGTTTCCATATTGGTATGTATTTTACTATTCAAAGGTTTTCATATACTAAGCCTCCTTGCGGTCTTTGCTGGTGGAACTGATTTTTTTATAAGTAAATTAGGATTAGAGGCACATTATTTAAATATGAGTAAGGGCCTACTTACTGCACAGGATATTGTTTACTTTTTATCCATATTGGTTTTATTTGGTCTAGGTAGTATTGAAAACATTAAAGGCAAAATAAAATATCTTATTACAGTAGCTGCTTTAATAATTATCAATGTATTTTTTTCTTTGTATAGTTTTCAATTCGATCTTACGAAAGAACAGAGGTATACATTTAGTGAGAGCACGCAGCAAATTGTATCTGCTATCAAAAAGCCAGTAAAAGTGCATCTGTATTTAGGAGGCGATATACCTGCTTATTATAAAACCATTGCCGCATCAACCGCGCAATTATTAGATCGTTTTAAGCAAATGAATCCCAAGGCCATTAGTTGGGATATTGAACTGCCTAATGAAATGTATAAAAACGATGCCTTGTATCAATTTTATGATAGCTTATCAAAATTGGGCTTGCCCATACAAAGAATACAAACCGAGAAGGGTGCTTCGGATAAAAGAGTGGACCAGCTAATGATTCCGGGAGCGCTTATAGAAGTAGAAGGACAGGCCCCCATGGTAATTGACCTACGTAGCAGTAAAAAATATTTCAAACCTTATAATATTGTAAAAGATATTCCTGAAGAAGACAAAGAGGCAAGTGCGAATGCTGCAGTGGCTTTGTTAGAATATAAATTTACACAAGCAGTTTATTTATTGAATAGAACAGTGGTACCTAATATTGCTTATTTAACAGGCAATGGAGAGCCGGTGAATTTAACTGTGAATCATTTGGGTGAGTCCATCATGCATAATTATAATTTAGCAGTATTTGATTTAAAAAAAGGTTTCCCTAATCCGCAAAAAATTAAAACCCTTCTTATTGTAAAGCCTAGTCAGCCATTTACAGAAATGGATAAATTAAAATTAGACCAGTATATAATGGGAGGTGGAAACATAATTTGGGCTATTGATAAATTATATGCAGAGTATGATAGTTTACAAAAAAAGCAAGAAGCCTATATTGCTTTTGATAGAAGTTTAGCTTTAGATGATTTACTTTTCAAATATGGGGCAAGAATTAATTCCAATTTGGTACAAGATTTAAATTGTGCGAAGTTGCCTATGGTAGTAGGCAAGGAGGAAAATGGAAGTCCTATTATTCAAAGAATGCCATGGCCCTATTCACCTTTTTTACAAGGCAATGAAACTAGTCCTATTGTTCAAAATTTAGATAGAGTCTTAACTTATTTTCCATCTAGCATTGATACCATTGCTGTTGCGGGCATTCAAAAAACAATATTACTAAGTACCGATACCAATAGCCGAATACTAAGTTCACCTAGTATAGTAGATTTAAATAGTGGCAAACAAGAGGGTGAAATAGTAGGGTTTCAAAAGCATCATTTGACAGTGGCAGTATTATTAGAGGGTAAATTTCCTTCCTTATTTACGAATAGAATGACTGCTGCCATGCTTGATTCTTTAAAACTTTCAACAGGCAAAAGCTTTTTGGCTAGCGCCAGTGCAAATGCAAAACAAGTAGTGATTTCTGATGCAGATATACTCACTAATCAGGTAGATCTGAAAAGAGGCCCCTTGCCCATGGGTATGATGCCATTTGAAGAGTATCAGTTTGCCAATCATGATTTTTTTGTGAATACCATTGCCTATTTAAATGAACCTATTGGATTATTAGATAGTCGTAAGAAGGAAAATATCCTTCGTTTATTAAATCCCGAAAAAGTGAACGAACATAGAACCCTTGTTCAAATTATTTTAGTACTAGGACCTTTATTTTTTTTAGGGCTTTTCTTTTTAGGGTGGTCAGCTTATCGTAAACGTCAATTTGCTATCTAAATAAGTTAGTTGTAACTTTATAGTATGACAACAGATCAATTAGTGTATCTTGTTTTTGGGGTGGTTATTCTTATTGCATTAATGCTAGATTTAGGCTTTTTAAGCAAGAAAAATGCCATCATTAGTATTAAAGACGCTTTGCGACAAACTTTCCTTTGGGTATTACTAGCGCTTGCTTTTTTTGTATTTATGTGGGTAGAGGAAGGCCAAAAATTAGGTTTTGAATACCTAAGCGGTTATTTAATGGAATGGAGTTTAAGTATTGATAATATTTTTGTTTTCATTTTAATTTTCAATGCCTTTAAAGTCAAAGAAAAACATATACCAAGGGTATTGTTAATAGGCATACTAGCCGCCATTGTATTCAGAATTATTTTTATCACAGTAGGCGTTGCACTAGTGGCAAAATTTGCATGGGTGCTTTATATTTTTGGAGTTTTCTTAGTCTATACTGGCTATACAATGTTTACAGCGGGAGAAGAAGATAGTTTTGATCCTCATAGTTCCAAAGTGTATATATTTTTAAAAAAATTCTTACCCATTAGCCATACCGATGGAGAGGGAAAGTTTGTAATACGAGACCATAATAATAAACCCTTATACACCAGTTTATTTGTGGTAGTGGTGTTATTAGCTGCCATAGATATTGTATTTGCTTTAGATTCTATTCCTGCAGTAATGGGTATATCAAGAAGTAGTTTGGTTATTTATACTTCCAATATTTTTGCGATTCTTGGTTTGCGCTCTTTATTCTTTTTATTGAGAGGGGCAGTGAATCAATTCGAGCATTTGCAACAAGGCATTGCAATAGTATTAATATTTATAGGAGCTAAAATGCTTGGCGAACATTATATTAATAACTGGTTAGATAAAAACACACAAGTATTAATTTCCTTAATGGTAATTATCTTTTGTATTTCAGGTTCTATCGCCTACTCCATTTTTACTAGCAAGAGAAAATTAGCCAAAGGAAATTCAGAAGAGGCTCTATAAAAACTATCCTATATTTGCAGCAGCATATACAAACCTTACATTATACAAAACCCATGAACGGAAAAAAAGTTGCCTTAGTTATTGCTTTAATAATTTTCATCGATCAAGCGATTAAGTTTTATATCAAACTCAATTACTTTATTGGGGAAGAACATGCAATGCTAGGTTCATGGGCAAGACTTCATTTTATTGAAAACGAAGGCATGGCCTGGGGATTAAAATTTGGAGGTGGTTTTGGAAAAATTATTTTGACATTATTCCGATTAGCTGCTGTTGTTTGGGGCACATTTTTAATAAAAGGTTTTATTGAAAAAAAATACCATAATGGTTTTATATTTTGCGCAGCCTTAATATATGCAGGTGCAGTAGGTAACTTAATTGACTCTATGTTCTATGGTCTTATATTTGAAGCAAGCATTCCTTATACTACCATGGTGGCAAAACTATTCCCATTAGGGGGTGGGTATGCCTCTTTTTTACATGGAAGAGTAGTGGATATGTTTTATTTCCCCATTATTCAAAATGCCCATTTCCCTAGTTGGTTTCCTATCTGGGCTGGGGAGGAGTTTGAATTTTTCCGACCCGTATTTAATTTTGCAGACGCTTCCATTAGCACAGGGGTAATTACCTTGTTTGTCTTTCAGAAGAAGTTCTTCAGTGATACCGAAATGGATAGTAAACCTGAGGGCCCTGAGACCCCAAAAAGTACTGAGCAGCCTCAGGCATAGAGAATTCCGCCTATTTTAATTCTTCCATCTAGCCAAAACGGGTCTGGCCTTTTTTACAAGCTTATTCGTACCTTCGTGCCCTAAAAATGAGCTAGGATAAGCGTTGTATGAGTAAAAACTACCCTGAATTTAGTGGATTGAATCTGCCCCAAATAGAGGCGGAAATATTGGCTTCTTGGAAGTCCGAACAGGCTTTTGAGCAGTCCGTCTCTTTAAGAGAAGGCAAAACCCCCTTTGTTTTTTATGAAGGCCCTCCAAGTGCCAATGGAATGCCTGGTATTCACCATGTTATTTCCAGAACTTTAAAAGACATGGTATGTAGGTATAAAACCATGCAAGGTTTTCAAGTAAAAAGAAAAGGTGGATGGGATACCCATGGCTTGCCTGTTGAATTAGGCGTAGAAAAAGAATTAGGTATTACTAAAGAAGATATTGGAAAGAAAATTAGTGTAGAAGACTATAATAAAAAATGTAGAGAGGCTGTACTTCGTTATAAAAAAGAGTGGGACGATATCACTAATAAAATGGGTTATTGGGTTGACTTGAATAACCCCTATATCACTTTTGAAAATAATTATATTGAAACACTTTGGTGGATACTAAGTACGCTTTATAAAAAAGGATACCTCTATCAAAGTGTAAGTATACAACCTTATTCGCCTGCAGCAGGTACGGGATTAAGTTCTCATGAACTCAATCAGCCTGGTACTTATAAGGATGTAAAAGATACTTCTATAGTGGCTATGTTTAAAGCAGAAGAGAATGCAGCTAGCCAATTTTTATTTGATGCGGTAAAAGCAGCGAATACAAAGTCGAAGGAAATATATTATATGGCATGGACTACCACGCCATGGACCTTGCCTTCTAACTTAGGACTTACAGTAGGACCTAATATTGAATATGTTTTAGTTGCAACTTATAACCCTTATACAGCCATACCAGTGAATGTGCTGCTTGCTAAAAATTTAATATCTAAATATTTTAAAGAAGAAGGGGAAGGTGTAGAAAGTTTTACAGAAGGAGATAAAATTATTCCTTGGAAAATGATAACTACTTGCAAAGGCAGCGCGTTAAATGGACTTCGTTACCAGCAGTTAATGCCTTTTGAAGCCAATGATCCAAGTACATTTGAAGGAGACCCTTTTAAAATTGTACTAGGTGATTTTGTAACCACAGAAGATGGAACAGGTATCGTACATACTTCTCCAGCCTTTGGTGCAGATGATTATAAAGTAGGACAAAAAAATAATTTAGGTATTCTTACACTAGTAGATAGAGAAGGGAAATTTGTAGAAGGTGTGGGAGAATTTAGTGGTCGCTTTGTAAAAAATTATAAAGACGAAAAAGACTATCAGGATGTGAACGTTGATATTTCTGTGAAGTTGAAAAAAGAAAACAGAGCTTTTAAGGTAGAAAAATACGAACATAATTATCCGCATTGTTGGAGAACAGATAAGCCTATTTTATATTATCCATTAGACGCATGGTTTATTAAAACCACGGCTGTGAAGGACAGGCTGGTAGAATTAAATAAAACCATTAATTGGAAGCCAAAGAGTACAGGTGAAGGTCGTTTTGGTAATTGGTTGGAAAATATGGTGGACTGGAATTTATCTCGAAGCCGTTATTGGGGCACACCGCTTCCAATATGGAGAACAGAAGATGGAACAGAGGAAGTTTGTATAGGATCGATTGAAGAATTAACCAAAGGATTTTTAGCTGCTAAAGAAAAAGGTTTGAACAAGGCAGTGGATTTAAAAATAGTAGACGGTAAGTTAGACGTGGATTTACATAAACCTTATGTAGATCAAATTGAACTTATAAGTGCAAGTGGTCAAGCCATGAAGCGTGTGTCTGATTTAGTAGACGTATGGTTTGATTCTGGTGCCATGCC
>CANCRC010000069.1 GCA_947380435.1 Chitinophagaceae bacterium | reverse complement strand
CCCCTACGTTCACGAAATTAGTTTCAGGACGAATAATTAAAGGTTCTAGTCCTGCTAATCTTAAATAAGGTTTAATATGTATTATTTCTTCACTCATAATTTAAATAGTTGGGTCTAGAATAGGAAGTGAACGGGGTGTGATATTTTTTACATTATCCGCCATATGTTTGATATGGTCTGGGGTAGTGCCGCAGCAGCCACCTACAATGTTTACAAATTTATTGTTGGCCCACTCTTCAATAAAATGCGCAGTTTGATGGGGCTCTTCGTCATATTCTCCCATGGCATTCGGTAGTCCTGCATTGGGATATGCCGATGTATAACAAGATGCGATTTGAGAAAGCTCTTCAATATGACTTCTCATTTCTTGCGCTCCTAATGCACAGTTTAAGCCTACGCTTAAAGGTTTAGCATGCGCAATAGAAGTATAGAAGGCCGATAAGGTTTGACCACTTAAGGTTCTACCCGAGGCATCGGTGATGGTTCCGCTAATCATCATGGGTAATTCAGGCTTACCTTCTTTTCTAAAATATTCTTTCACTGCGAATATGGCGGCCTTCGCATTTAAAGTATCAAAAATAGTTTCAATTAAAATCACATCTACACCTCCGTCCACTAGTCCCTTAATTTGTTCTGTATAAGCTGTTACTACTTCATCAAATGTAACGGCGCGAAAACCAGGATTGTTTACATCGGGCGATAAGCTTAATGTTTTATTCAAGGGTCCAATAGAACCTGCAATATATTTTTCTGTGGCGTTAGGATGTTTTGATTTGTATTGCTTAATGGCTTCTTGCACACATTTAGCAGCAGCCACATTTAATTCATAAGCCAATGATTGCATATCATAATCGGCCATGGCAATAGAAGTGCTACTGAAAGTGTTGGTTTCAATAATATCGGCACCTGCTTCTAAATATTGTAAATGAATACCTGTAATAATAGCAGGTTGGGTAATACATAATAAGTCGTTATTGCCTTTTAGGTCCGAAGGCCAATCGGCAAACCTTGTACCGCGGTAGTCGGCTTCCGTTAATTTATGGCGCTGAATCATAGTACCCATGGCACCATCAATAACCAATATTCTTTTTTTGAGCGTCTCTTGAATTGACATAAATAAAATTTTATGCATGTATCCAAAAGAAAAGAGAGTAACTAATAATACTATTAAAAAAGTGGGGGGTGTCAATAGTATCGTTTATTAGTTCTTTTTTTTCCTTTCGGAAAGCAGGTTGAACAATAAACAAATCCGCCTGCAATGCGTTGCAAAGTTAATACACTATTGCTTTCCAGCCAAATAATGGCCTTATTCTACAATAAAGCTTGGTGATGCTTAATTATGGGTAGGTAGCTTTAATATCGATATTCATTTTATCGGCTACCATTTTAATGAGAATGCCTCCAATTTTAAAGTCTTTTAAAGTGACTGAAAACTTTGCAGTAGCAGTAGGGATACCATTTTTAATTTCAAGCATGCCGCTTGTTTGCATGGCTTTATTCACCCCATGCACTTGCATAGTACCAGTAACCGTAATGGGGTACTTGCCATCCTTGGCAAAATTAACGCTTGAAAAATTAGTGATTTTGCCATTAAAAAAAGCACGAGGAAATTGATCGCTTTCTAAATATTCTTCATTGAAATGTTTTTGCATGCCTTCCATTTCAAATTTAAAATCTTTGATAAGCATGATGAAACTTAGATCACCATTGGCTTGTAGACGACTCACTGCATTTTTGTTCACTGCATCAATATCGTTATCGTCCACTGCTATAAAATGAACTTCTGCGTTAGTGGTACTGTAATTTTTTTGTGCCCAGCTAGGGTTACTTATTATAATGGCGAATAATAGAACGAATATAGCTTTCATATTTAATGTTTGAACATCAAAATTATAGATTTCTACTGAATTGGCCTATTTTATGTACTGGTGAATAGGTTGGCGGTTGGAAATACTCTTGCCTAGGGTCATTTCATCGGCATATTCTAATTCGCCTCCAAAGGCAATACCTCTTGCAATAGTGGTAATCATACAAGTACTAGGTCCCAGCTTTTTTTGAATATAATAAATGGTGGTATCGCCTTGAATATTGGGGTTCAATGCAAAAACAAGTTCAGTTACTTTATCTTTTTTGACTCTATCAATAAGCGCTTCAATAGTGAGTTGCTCGGGGCCAATACCATCTAAAGGAGAGATAATGCCACCCAGTACATGATAAGTGCCATTAAATTGTTGGGTGTTTTCAATGGCTATGACGTCTCTAATATTCTCCACCACACAAATGGTATTTTTTTGTCTGCCAGAGTTGGCACATATAGAACAAATAGTTCCATCACTAATATTGTAACATTTTTGACAGAATTGAATTTCCTTGCGCATTTTTTTTAAAACCTCGCTAAAGTTATTCGTTACATCCTGCTCTTGTTTTAATAAATGCAAGACCAATCGTAGTGCTGTTTTTTTACCAATGCCTGGTAGCTTGGCAAATTCGGCCACTGCGTTTTCTAATAAAGTAGAAGGTAATTGCATGTTTGTATAATGGCTATAAAATTACTTATTTAATATCAAACTTATTTCATTCTCCCAATTGGCTCTAATATTTAATGGGGTAGGGAATAATTTTACTATTTCTGGTTGTTGCTTTTTCTTGCCATAGTATGCGCCTGTATCCCACTTGCCATTATTATTGATATCTAATAAAAGTTTAATAGCATATTCACCTACTGGAAGAATGGGAATATTTAATACTGAACTTGTAATGGGATAACTAAATTTTACTTTATCGTCCTGTGTTAATTGAATAATAGGGTTCTTTAATTTTTCAAAGCCTGCTATTTTAATAATACAACTATTGTAGGCAGTTTCCGGTTTAGTAATAAAGGCTACTGTATCTGTTTTTACTAAAATATTATTTAAAGAATCTTTAATAGAAGCCTGAGGAATAATTAAACGGTATTTGGTGGCAGTTTTCCAAGCATAAGCAACAGTAATAGTCTCAGGACGCGCGGTATCAATACTTATACTAGCGCCTTCCAATTTTTTATTGAAAGTGTCGCATAATTTTATTTGGAAGCTATCACTAAAATGAATGGGTGTTTCAAATGTTAAATGCAAGGGATGTAAAATATCCTGCTCACTTCCATCAAAATCTTTAGCATATTTTAAAACAGCCCCAGTTTTTTTAGTTGTTTTTGAAGCAGTAGATGCTTTTATTTTAATTGGTTTTTTAGCTCCTTGAAAAGCATAGAGTTGAAGGGAGTCATTTGTGGTTTCAATACGAATAGCGCTGTCTAAAAATGCAAAAAACTTAGTGCTATCGTCGTATCTTTTGGTATAGTCATTTGGAAGAACGAAAATATTGTAGAGACCCTTTGGTAAAAAATTAAAAATAAATTGTCCTTTCCCATTGAGCTTGGTATAATAATTGGGACGCTCTTTAAAAATGGCTGAATCTTTTCCAGCAGGGTGCAAAACCACTACATAACTACTGTCTACTTTACCGCTTTCTGCAAGTACTACTTTGCCTTTTATTTTTCCGGTATCTAAATGTTCACCGGTGCTAAATACATAGGTAAAGTTTTTTAAGATATTGCCTTCATTCACATCTTTAATGGCATTGCCAAATTGTATACTATAAGTGGTATTGTCTAATAAGGTATCGGCAATTCTAATTCTAATACTATTTAAACGCGCATCAATAAGCGGTATGTTTTTTAAAGTAGGAGAGATGATTAAATTTTCTTGAATTGAAGTAGTGGTAATGTATTCACTAAAACCTACTAGAATTTCTTTAGGGTGCACATTGGTAGCAGAATCGATGGGCCTAGCTGCAATTAAATAAGGAGGTAGACTATCTCTCGGACCTCCACTAGGCGGTACAATATTGGCACAACCTTCTAATTGTAAAATGCTAGAAAGGGCTAGGCCTGTCAAGATTAATAAACTCAATATTGAAAACTTCCTCATAGACTGCAAACTTAATTGATTTATTCTTCCTCTGATTCAGCGGCCGCTTTTATTTCATGAAGCGCCACTGCCAATTCGTTTGTTTTCACAAAATTACACCAATGACAATCCTCTTTGCCACAGCCAGTGTAAAAATCCTTGGCTTGTATTTTGCCCCAGACCATTTGTACTTGTTGACTCACAGTGGTGATATCGGCATCTGTAATAGGCACAACAATTTTTTCAAATTCTTTTTTCTTATTGGGCTCGATAAAATCAAATTCGGCCGTAGTCACCTCCCAGTTTTTTGGGTGATGGTTTAAAAGTATTTTATAAAAGACAGCCTGTCTCCAATAATCTCCTCCTAAAGGATTTTTTTCATTCGGTCCTTTTAATTTTTCTCTTGCGTTTTCTATATTGCCTGTTTTGTAATCTACCACGACCACTTGCTTACCATTGAATTCAATTTTATCAATGGTACCTTTTAATGGAATTTCTTTCACCACTATATTATTAATTCTGAATTCTGTAGAAACTACTTTATTCCATTCGTTTACATACTTATCATAATATTTTATAAGTACGGTTTCGCCCAATTCTGTTTTATCCTTAAACTCTTGTTGTGTAAAGGCTTCTCTATGCCTATTCATATAATAGTTAAAATCTTGAATAAGGGTTTGTGTATCGGGGAAACGGTTATTACCCGCCTCTTGCATTTTTTTAAATAATTTATTCAAAGCATCATGAATGGCCGATCCAAATGTAGTAGCCTCCGATTTTCCAGAAGGTACGCGAATTAAACTATTATAGTAAAAATGTAAAGGGCATTTTAAATAGTTATTGAGTGCCGTTACATTCATTGAAAATTTTTCAAGCTTAGGATTGATAAAATCATCTTCTAGTTGTTGAATCTCTGGCATGGGCGCTGTTTGCAAGCGAAGCAACTTGTAACTTGTTTTAATATCCTGCGCTAATTCCATTTTTTGAATGCTCGCTTCTTTGCCTTCTAGTACTTCAATAATAAATTGGCTAGGTTCTGCTTCTTTGCCGTCGGCTTTGTATTGACTATAAGAAATAGTTAAATATTGCTTAGCCCTTGTAATAGCTACATAAAATAATCTTCTTAATTCTTCTTTATCATCGGCATGTTCTAAACTACTTAAAACAGTATCAGGCAGGGTATAGCCTGCACTCGCTGTTCTTCTTTTCTTTTCCCAATAATGTGCATTGGTGCCTGCTAAAAATACATATTGAAATTCTAAACCCTTACTTCCATGGGTGGTTAATAAATTAACGCCAGCTTCATTGCCCGTTGTTATAGGAAGGGGTAAACGAATATCTTCTCTACGCATTAGTTTTAGCATATCTACCAAACTATTTAAATGTAGCGTTGGATGACGATGGGTTTCTTCTTTTATAAAATCGAAAAAGCTACTTACTAAATTTAGTTCATGGCTTTTATTAGGCCCTGTTAAAACATTTTGAATAATACCTGTTTTTTGTAAAACCTGTTCTACTAAATTCACTAAGGTCACATTGGCCACTTGGCCCATTAAGTCCTCTAATACCTGCATGGCCTTGGCTACTTCGCTCATGCCTCCTTCGCTAAATAAAGCGGTTTGCACCTCCTTGGTTTTATCAATTAATACTTTTCTAAAAGTATTTTCTGGGTGCGCGTATTTTAATTGATTCGCCTCTACGGTTAAAGTAGCGATGGTAATGGGTGAAATTTTCCACCAAGAGAAATGCAAAATCTCAAATAATAAATTAGCGCCTTCGTTGGGCTGATCCCATTCGCAGGCCAGGTAATCTAGTATTCTTATAATTTGCTGAATCAAAACTTGATCAAATAAATTAGCCGTTCTTTTTGTAAAGAGGGGAATGTTTTTTTGTTGTAAAAAATGCGCAATCTCTTCTCCGTACTTATTTTCTTTGAATAAAACAGCAATATCCTTAGGCTGGATGCCTGCTAGTATTAATTGATTAATTTTTTCTGCAATGCCTATCATCTCTTCTTGGGGATCGTTATAAGATTCAATGGAAGGAACTAAGTCAATATTTTTATTCGCGTCAAGTGCGGCTATTAAATTTTTGGAGAGCCCCTCTATTTTATTAATAAGCCTTTCTTGGTTGTTATTTATTAATAAAGTAGAAGCATTTAAGATAGGCTGGGTAGACCTATAATTGTTTTCAAGTACAATGGTGGTAATGGCTTCATGGTATTGCTTTTGATAATGCAACATGTTTTCGACATTGGCTCCTTGAAACCTGAATATACTTTGGTCGTCATCGCCCACCACAAATAAATTGGGCTGGTCCCAGTAGTTCACTAATAATTGTACTAGTTCGTTTTGCGTACCACTGGTATCTTGGTATTCATCTACTAAAATGTATAAATATTTTTCTTGATACTGTGCGAGTAAGTTTTTATTTTCTTTAAAAGCAGTAATCACCCAATTAATCATATCGTCAAAATCATAGCGGCTATAATTTTTCATCAACTGCTGGTAAGTATCAAAAGCAAGTACTGCCGCTTTTAATTTTTCCATTTTTTCTATGGCGGCATCGACCAGTCCTTGTTTTAAAGCACCTGCTTCAAACTGCTTGTACTTTCTCCTATAGACAAATTCATCTCTAGTAGGAATTTCTGAAATATACCTATCAATTTGCTCCACCAAATAAGTAGAAGTCCAACCTTCTTTTTTCATGGTGCTAAATAACCTACTTAGGTTATTCATTTCATAGTAAACATCACCACGATATCTTTTTAAAGGATTGTTTTTATCAAATTGGTCAATGAGTTTTTTAAGTAGTTCAATTTTTTCTAATTCAGAAATCGGATCTAGGCTGGGCTTTTCAAATAAGTATAAATTATCTTGAATGATATCATTGCAAAAAGAATGGAAAGTAGCAATATTCACTTTGTAAGCACTGGCTCCAATAAAACCCACCAATCTTTTGCGCATGGCAATGGCACCTGCATCGGTATAGGTTAAACATAATATGTTTTCGGGAGCGGTATCGGTTTCTAATAAAATTTTACCTATACGGGCGCCGAGTATTTGGGTTTTGCCAGTACCAGGGCCTGCAATAACCATCACGGGGCCTTCAATACTATTTACCGCCACTTTTTGTTGCGCATTTAAGCTCTCGTAAATAGTTTCAAATGCCTTTAATTGGGCGGCCTTAGTTATCATGGGATAAAATTAATGGCTTTAAGGTGAATTATTACAACAAAAACAAGACTTAGTTGTTGTATTAGTATGTCAAAAGTTTATTCTATCCATACCGAGCAGTTTATTCCCATTTCCCTCCAAGAAGCCTGGGATTTTTTTAGTAGTCCAGCTAATTTGGCTAAAATTACCCCTGAAAAAATGGGCTTTAACATTATTAGCAAGCACCATGGTGCTAAAATGTATCCAGGTCAAATTATAGAATACACCGTGAAACCCCTCTTGGGCATTCCACTTTATTGGATGACAGAAATTACCCATGTAAAGGAAGGTGCCTATTTTGTGGACGAGCAGCGCTTTGGTCCATATACGATGTGGCATCATCAGCACCATTTTACCGAGGTAAAGGGGGGCGTGAAAATGGAAGATATTGTGCATTATAAAATTCCTTTGGGCTTTTTAGGGGACATAGCCCAGGTAATTTTGGTCAAAAAGCAGCTTCAAGGAATTTTTGATTTTCGTTTCAAAGCGGTGGAAGCAAAATGGGGGACTTACAAGCCTTAGTAAAAATACTTAGGGGTATTTTTAAAATACTTAGCCTAATAAGCTGTTTCTAATTATTATTTTTATAAACTTTGTCCTCAATTTAGTTTTATTCATGGGACAATCATCTGGCGCCAATCACGCACACAAACTTTCAGTAGCAGGTTTAATAGTTACACTCGGAATTATTTATGGCGATATTGGTACTTCTCCTTTGTATGTATTTGGAGCCATCATCCATCATAAAATAATTACTGAACAATTAGTTTACGGTGCCATCTCTTGCGTCTTTTGGACTTTAACTTTACAAACTACTTTTAAATATGTTTTTTTAACACTGCGTGCAGACAACCGTGGTGAAGGGGGTATTTTTTCTTTATTTGCATTAATTCGTCGTTATGTAAAATGGATCTATGTGCCTGCTATCATTGGCGCTGCGATGTTACTTGCTGATGGTATGATTACACCACCTATCTCTGTATCTTCTGCGATTGAAGGTTTGGCTGGAGTGCATGGTTTAGAAAATGTTTTTGTACCTGGTAATAATTTAACAGTAGGTATTGTACTTGCTATTATTTCTTTATTGTTTTTCTTTCAGCGTTTTGGAACTAAAATTATTGGTTTTGCTTTTGGGCCTATTATGCTTATTTGGTTTTCCATGATTTTAATTTTAGGCCTTTCTCAAGTAATGCATCATGTAGGTATTTTAAGTGCATTGAACCCTTATTATGCATATGACTTATTAGTGCATTACCCCAATGGGTTTTGGCTTTTAGGAGCGGTTTTCCTTTGTACCACGGGTGCTGAGGCTTTATACAGCGATTTAGGTCATTGTGGCCGTCAAAACATTCAAGTGAGTTGGATGTTTGTAAAAGTTGCCTTGGTGATGAGTTATATGGGCCAAGGAGCGTATTTGTTAGACTTTATTGGTCAAAGCGACAATGGCATGAACCCTTTTTTTAATATCATGCCGCATTGGTTCTTAATTGTGGGTATTGGTATTGCCACCATGGCTACTATTATTGCTAGCCAAGCTTTAATCAGTGGTTCTTTCACCTTAATTTCTGAAGCCATCAGTTTAAATTTTTGGCCACGTGTGACTATTAAATTTCCGACCGATAGAAAAGGACAAATTTATATTCCCAGTTTAAATTTTATTTTATGGGTAGGTTGTGTGACCATGCTCTTGTACTTTAAGAAAAGTGAAAGCATGCAATCGGCTTATGGGTTTTCTATTATTATTTGTATGATGATGACTACCATGCTCATGAATTTTTATATGTTGAATGTAAAAAGATGGAGTCAATCCTTAGTGGCTCTTATTATTCTAATTTTTACCATTGTGGAGATATCTTTCTTTGTAGCCAATTTTGTAAAAATTAAAGAAGCTGCTATTACTTTCATATTTTCTTTGAGTATGATTTTTGTGATGATGATTTGGCATCGTGCTAGAAAAATTGCCAATCGTTATTTAGATTTTGTAAAATTGAAAGATTATCTAGAACCCCTTACTGAATTAAGTATAGATAAGGATGTGCCTAAATACGCCACCCACTTAGTGTATTTGACTAAGGCCAATAATCATCGAGAAATTGAACACCGTATTATTGATTCTATTTTAAATAGAAAACCAAAACGCGCCGATATTTATTGGTTCTTACATATTGACAGAACCGATTCTCCTTATGGTATGGAATATACTATTAAAGAATTGGTAGATGACAAAGTAATGCGTGTCGATTTTAAATTAGGTTTTAGAATTCAACCTCGTGTGAATATTTGCTTTAAAAAAGTAATGCAAGAATTGAACGAGTCTCAGGAATTGGGTATTTATAGCAAGTATGAATCTTTGAAAAGCAAGGACTTCCATACCGATATCACTTATGTCATTATAGAAAGCTTCTTCTCTATTGAAAATGAATTATCTATTAGAGAAGACTTTATTATGGATGTATACTTTAATATCAAGCATTTATCACAAAGCGATCAAAAGGCCTTTGGATTAGATAATGACATGACCATTGTAGAACATGTGCCATTAATTATTAAGGCCAATGAAAACATTCCTTTAAAAAGGTCTTTCGACTAAATATGTAAGGGAGGGTTAAGGAAGAGCTACTAAACTACTTAATTGATTCTGCTTCCCAATAGCTACTAACCAGTACTGTGTATTTATTTTTTTCTGAATGCCTAAGGCATTTAAATTAATTATTTTAGCATCGGGTAGTACAATAGCGGCTACTGAAAATTGGTTATTCGTAGTTTCTAGTATTGCATATTGTTTGATGGTACTTATTGCTTTTACCTGTATTTGATAACTGCTTGTACTTTGCTTATTTACAATAGGCGTTTCTACTTTATACTGCACTAGCCAAGGCATTGTGGGCAGTAGGGCTGGTTGTTGGTAATATTTTTGTTGCAAGCTATCGTTCCAATTATTAATATTATTATTAAAACTACTACTACTAAAATAGGCGCTACCATTGGTATGTTGTAAGCTACGCATTCTTTTAATTTGATAAGGTAGTTC
>CANCRC010000068.1 GCA_947380435.1 Chitinophagaceae bacterium | reverse complement strand
CAAAACATAAATTAATTAAACAAAAAATCTAAACAATTATTAAAATGGCAAAGTTAAATTTCGGAGGTACAGAAGAAAATGTTGTAACGCGTGAAGAATTCCCGTTAGCAAAAGCACAAGAGGTTTTAAAAAATGAAACCATCGCGGTTATTGGTTATGGCGTGCAAGGTCCAGGTCAAGCATTGAACCAAAAAGAAAATGGGGTTAATGTAATTATAGGACAAAGAAAAAATTCAAAAAGTTGGGATAAAGCAATTGCTGATGGTTTTGTACCAGGCACAAGCTTATTTGAAATAGAAGAAGCCTTAGAAAAAGGAACTATTATTTGTTATTTATTAAGTGATGCTGCACAAATAGCGATGTGGCCAACCGTTAAAAAACATTTAACGCCAGGCAAGGCCTTGTATTTCTCTCATGGCTTTGGAATTACATTCAACGAGCAAACAGGTATTGTACCACCAGCCGATGTAGATGTATTCTTAGTAGCGCCTAAAGGTTCTGGAACTTCTTTAAGAAGAATGTTCTTACAAGGACGTGGCTTAAACAGTAGTTATGCAATTTTCCAAGACGCTACCGGAAAGGCTTGGGACAGAGTTATTGCCCTTGGTATTGCCATTGGATCTGGCTATTTATTCGAGACCAACTTTAAAAAAGAGGTTTATTCAGATTTAACTGGGGAGAGAGGCACATTAATGGGCGCAATTCAAGGTATATTTGCAGCCCAATATGAAGTATTGCGTAAAAACGGACATAGCCCATCTGAGTCATTCAATGAAACAGTGGAAGAATTAACACAATCATTAATGCCACTTGTTGCAGAAAACGGAATGGATTGGATGTATGCGAACTGTTCAACCACTGCACAAAGAGGTGCTTTGGATTGGTGGAAAAAATTCCGTGATGCCACTATGCCAGTTTTTACAGATTTATACAATAGTGTAGCAACAGGAAAAGAATCGGCTCGTTCTATTGACTTAAATAGTAAGGCAGATTACCGTGAGAAATTAGAAGTGGAATTAGCTGAATTACACAATAGTGAAATGTGGCAAGCAGGAAGAACTGTAAGAAGCTTAAGACCAGAGAATCAACCAGGTAAATAATTCGGAAGAATTATTTAGTATAGGATAAAATTGAAAAGTGATAAAGTATGAGTGAAGCAAAGAAAATAACTAGACCTACACTTAATATCGAGGCTGCAGTCAAAAGATTGAAGTCGGTGGTAACACATACCCCGCTTCAGTTCAATGCAAATTTGTCTCGTAAGTATGAGTGTAATGTTTATTTTAAAAGAGAAGACTTACAAATTGTACGTTCTTATAAATTAAGAGGCGCTTATAATATGATGAGTCAACTCTCTAAAGACTTGCTAGCAAAGGGTGTTGTCTGTGCAAGTGCTGGTAACCATGCACAAGGCTTTGCCTATAGTTGTAAAAAACTAGGAGTGAAGGGTGTTGTATTCATGCCTATTCCTTCACCACAACAAAAAGTAAATCAAACAAAAATGTTTGGTGAAGATTTTGTAGAAGTGATTTTAGTAGGCGATACATTTGACGATACAGCAGTGGCCGCTAAAGCTTATACTTTAGAACATGGAATGACATTCATTCCTCCTTTTGATCATGTTTCCATTATTGAAGGTCAGGCTACGGTGGGTGTAGAAATTTTAGACGATATTAAAACCTTCACCAAGGATCCTATCGATTATTTATTTGTACCCGTGGGTGGTGGCGGATTAAGCGCCGGCGTAGGCACTTATTTTAAAGAGCAGTCGCCTAGTACTAAAATAATTGGATTAGAACCAGAAGGGGCACCTAGTATGTTTTGGGCTTTAAAATCGGGAGAGCCTGTTGAATTAGAAAATATAGACAAGTTTGTAGATGGCGCTTCTGTAAAAAGAGTAGGTGATGTCACTTTCTCTTTTTGTAAAGATGCGCTAGACGATATGCATTTAGTGCCAGAGGGAAAAATTTGCACCACTATTTTACAAATGTATAATGAAGAAGCCATTGTAGTAGAACCTGCAGGAGCCATGTCGGTAGCGGCTTTGGACCATTACGCGGATCAAATCAAAGGCAAGACCATTGTATGTATTGTAAGTGGAGGTAATAATGATATTGCACGCATGCAAGAAATTAAAGAACGCTCTTTAACCTTTGAAGGATTAAAGCATTATTTTTTAATTCGCTTTGCACAAAGACCAGGTTCATTGAAAGAGTTTGTCAATAAAGTATTAGGCCCTTATGATGATATCACCAGGTTTGAATACATACAAAAACACAATAAGGAAGCAGGTCCGGCGCTGGTGGGATTAGAATTAAGAACCAAGGCCGATCATACATCTCTTATTGAGAATATGAAGAAGTATCATATTAATTATGATGAAATAAATAAAGACGATAATATTTACGGCTATTTAATTTAGAAAAATAAAAAGGGTTATGCAGGTTTTAAAGTTTGGAGGAAGTTCGGTAGGAAGTGCAGAGGCTATCAATCAAATGGTGGCTATTGTTAGCGCGCGCATACAAAAAGAGAAAACTATTGTAGTGGTTTCTGCTATGAGTGGTGTGACGGATCAATTAATTATGTTAGCGCAAACAGCAGCACAAGGTAATGAGGCTTATAAAACCATTATTCAAAATATTGAACAAAAGCATTTAGATACAGTACGTGCTTTACTTCCTATACAACAACAAAGTGGCACTTTAAGTTTGGTGAAGCAACTCATCAATGAATTAGAAACGAACTGCGAAGGCTTATTTATGCTGAAAGAATTATCTATGCGCATGCAGGATAAAATTATTAGTTATGGAGAACTTTTATCAAGTAAAATAATTTCTGCCAGTTTTGAGTCGAAGGGAATTAAACAACAGTGGATTGATTCTAGAGAATTAATCAAAACCAATTCTAATTATTTTAATGCAGTGGTGGACAAGCCTCTAACCTATAGTACTATTGCAAAATATTTAGCAGCTAAAGAAAATGATTTCGATTTATATATAGCAGCAGGCTTTGTGGCCTCAGACACAGAAGGTAATACTACAACTCTTGGTAGAGGTGGTTCCGATTATACAGGGGCTATTTATGCAGCAGCTACAGAAGCAACTGCACTTGAAATATGGACAGATGTAAGCGGCATGATGACGGCCGATCCGCGTATGGTTCAAAACGCCAAAGAGATTCCTGAAATTTCTTATCAAGAAGCCATGGAGTTATCGCATTTTGGTGCTAAAGTTATTTATCCTCCTACTATTCAACCGGTGATGCATAAAAACATACCCGTATGGATAAAAAATACTTTCGATCCTAACCATGCAGGTACAATTATCAAAAATGAATCGCCTGCCGATAAAAGTTTTATCAGAGGTATTTCTAGTATAAAAGATATTTGTTTATTAAGCTTGGAAGGAAGTGGAATGGTGGGTATTCCAGGTTTTTCTAAACGCTTATTCGATGCACTTGCTAAAAAGCAAATCAATATTATATTAATTA
Source organism: Chitinophagaceae bacterium (assembly GCA_947380435.1). Lineage (GTDB taxonomy): Bacteria > Bacteroidota > Bacteroidia > Chitinophagales > Chitinophagaceae > Sediminibacterium. The sequence goes on along the minus strand of CANCRC010000068.1, from coordinate 6,796 downwards.
CACAAAGTTCTTCTGAGCATTCTATTTGTGTGGGGGTGAATATGCAAGACGCACATATAGCTAAGATAGCCGTAGACACTGAGTTTGAGCAAGAAATAAATACACATAAGGTAGAGCCTTTAATTATAGAAAAAGACGTTTCTATTTTAGCCTTGGTGGGTGAGCAAATGAAAAGCCATCCTGGTGTAAGTGGAAAAATGTTTGGCGTACTGGGTAGAAATGGTATTAATGTAAGAGCCATTGCACAAGGTTCTTCTGAGAAAAATATTTCAGCAGTAATTGCTACTGGAGATGTACGAAAAGCCATTAACGTACTGCATGAAGAATTTTTTGAAACCTCTTATAAGCAGGTGAACGTTTATGTGGCAGGTGCAGGAAATGTGGGAGGTAAATTAATAGAGCAAATTAAAAAGCAGGTACCTTATTTACAAGCAACACTGCGTTTACAAATAAATATTGTGGGTATTGCGAATAGTAAAAAGCAATTAATTAATGCAGAAGGCATTGACTTAAACAATTGGCGTGAGCAATTAGCAGCAGCGCCTGCAGGAGATATTACTAACTATGTAAACACTATACTTGAAAATAATTTACGCAATAGTGTATTTGTAGATGTAACAGCGCATCAAACTGTATCTGATGTGTATATGCAATTATTAGGCAAGGCCGTATCGGTAGTGGCATGTAATAAAATTGCTTGCTCTTCTCCTTATGAGCATTATGCGAAGTTAAAATCTTTGGCTAGAGAATTCAATGCTGCTTTCTTATTTGAAACCAATGTGGGAGCGAGTTTGCCCATTATTGGAACCTTAAACGATTTAATCAGAAGTGGAGACAATATCAATAGAATTGAAGCGGTTTTATCGGGTACTTTAAATTATGTATTTAATAATTACGATGGTACAGTGCCTTTTTCAAAAGTAGTTCGACAAGCACAGGCAGAAGGCTATACCGAACCCGATCCAAGATTAGATTTAGGTGGCACCGATGTCATGCGTAAAATAATGATACTAGCTAGAGAAGCAGGTCATAAAATAGAGATGACCGATATAGCTAATGAAAGTTTTTTACCTGCTAGTTGTTTCAATGGTTCTGTAGAAGATTTTTATGCAGAAATGGAAAAACAAGAAGCGCATTTCAAAAAATTATATGAAGCGGCTGCTGCTAAAAATTGCAAATTAAAATTCGTAGCAAGTTTCAATATTTCGGATGATGGAAAAGGAACCGCCAAAGTAGGTCTACAACATATTGAACCAAGTTCAGACTTTTATCATTTATATGGTAAGGATAATTTAGTCTTATTTTATTCTACGCGTTATCCAGAACTTCCATTAGTGGTGAAGGGAGCAGGTGCGGGCGCCGATGTAACTGCGTCGGGTGTATTTGCCGATATCATAAGAGCTGCAAGAGTTTAAAAAATATTCTTCTTAAACAGATATAGAACATGGTTGCTGAAAATCAATGGATAAAAATAAAAGCCCCTGCAACTGTAGCGAATATGGTATGCGGTTTTGATATTTTGGGCTTTGCTGTGAATAGTCCATATGATGAAATGGAAATGAGATGGACGAGTCGTGCTGAAAATGAAGCCAGCATAACTATTATTAATATTGATAATTATAATTTACCTACCGACCCAGAAAAAAATGTGGCAGGTGCGGCCTTGCTTGCTTTTTTAGAAGAGTATGAAGAAAAGCAAAATAATAGTAAAGCCCCTAAAATAAAATTCGAAGTAAAAATTAATAAGCTTATTAAACCCGGTAGTGGTGTGGGTTCTAGCGCTGCTAGTTCAGCGGGTGCGGTGGTGGGTGCTAATTATTTAGTAGGTAATATTTTCTCTAAAGATGATTTAGTGCGTTTCGCTATGAATGGTGAAAAATTAGCATCGGGTGTAAAGCATGCCGATAATATTGCTCCCTGTATTTTTGGAGGAGTTACCTTGGTGAGATCTATTTTTCCTTTAGAAATTATTGCACTGCCTTCTCCCACTTTGCATGTAACTATTGTGCATCCTCAAATTGAGGTAAGAACTTCAGATGCAAGAAGTATATTAAGACAACAAGTACTTTTAAAAGACGCCATTAAGCAATGGGGCAATATTGCAGGACTAGTTGCAGGCTTAATGAAATCCGATTATGATTTAATTGGCAGGTCTTTAGAAGATGTAATCATAGAACCCGTGCGTTCTATATTAATACCTGGTTTTGATGCTTTAAAACTAGCTTGTAAACAAGCAGGTGCTTTAGGGGGCGGCATTTCAGGCTCTGGTCCATCTATATTTATGTTAAGTAAAACCAAAGAAATTGCCATAGCGGTTGAAAAAGAAATGAAGCAATTATATGATAGCATTGGACTTCCGCATCATACTTATGTAACAAGTATTAACCAAACAGGCGTTGAGATAACAGCTTAGTTTGAAAAGATAAAATTTCATATGCATTATTATAGTTTAGGAAAAAATTCCCCGAATGTAGATTTTAGAACTGCTGCCATTACAGGGCAGGCGCCTGATAAGGGTTTGTACTTTCCTAGCAATATACCTAAATTTACTGCAGCTCAAATTGAAAGGTTTAAAACATTAGATAAAGCCAGTCTAGCATTTGAGGTTATGAAACCCTATGTGGGCGGTACTATTGAAGATGCATCTTTAAAAGAAATTTGTGCCCAGACCATTAATTTCGATTTTCCTTTAGTACCTATTACAGAAAATATTTTATCACTTGAATTATTTCATGGGCCTACATTAGCTTTTAAAGATGTTGGAGCAAGATTTATGAGTAGGTGTTTGGGTTATTTTTCTAAAGAGAAAAAAGCGAATGATAGAAATTCTAATCTAACGAAATCTACAGAAGATAATACTACAACTAATCCTACTACTGTACTAGTAGCTACAAGCGGTGATACAGGTGGCGCAGTAGCCAATGGGTTTTTAGGCGTAGAAGGCGTGAATGTAATTATATTATACCCAAAAGGCAAAGTAAGTCCTATACAAGAATTGCAATTAACTACTTGCGGACAAAACATTACAGCTTTAGAAGTAGAAGGAAGCTTTGACGATTGTCAAGCTATAGTGAAGGAAGCTTTTATGGATTTTGATTTAAACGAGCAGTATAATTTAACCTCGGCTAATTCAATAAATGTAGCCCGTTGGTTACCACAACAATTATATTATTTCTTTGCATGGCAACAATGGGTTGCTAAATACCAAGACGCGCAAGGGAATTACCCCCCTATTAATATTGTAGTGCCTAGTGGTAACTTTGGTAATATTTGCGCAGGTATGATGGCAAAGGCAAGCGGCTTACCCTTGGGCCATTTTATAGCAGCATGTAATGCCAATGATGTAGTGACAAGATATTTATCTACCGAAAAATATGAAATACATAAAGCTATAGCCACAGTGTCTAATGCTATGGATGTTGGCAACCCAAGTAATTTTGTACGTATACTTGAGATACTTGAAAATAATTTCCCGTCCTTAACCAAGGCTTTATCTAGTTATAGTATTGATGATACTATAACCAAGGCCACTATTGCTAGAGTATACAAAACCAATAACTATACCTTAGACCCACATGGTGCAGTAGCCTTTGCAGCAGCTGAAATTTACTTAGCCAATTTAGAGAAAGCAAATAGAGGTTCAAATGCACAATACAACACTAATAGTTATAGCGCTATAATTTTAGAAACCGCTCACCCAGTAAAGTTTCCAGAAGTAGTGGAAGAAGCCATTGGTCAAACTATTGCCATACCCGATTCGGTTAAATTTTTACTAGACAAGAAAAAGGTTTCTACTGCTTTAGCTGCGAATTATGCGGCCTTTAAAACTTGGATGAAGGAAAGGAAATAGTTTATTATAAAAATTCTTTTATATAATCCGACGGTTTTAAAACAGGCAAGGTAGTTAATCCTTCTTTTTTTAATTGCTTGTCATTGGAAATAAAATAGTTCATATTATGATGAAGTGCAACATAATATTGCAGCGCATCTTCGATATCGTTCATTTTAGAATGTAAGGATTGAATTATATTTTCTTTTGGCATATCAATAATTTCAAAATCTTCTATAATTGCTAAAATAGTTTCTTTTGTTTTTTCTACTCCAAAAACTCTCAAAAGAAAATAACTTAAAATATGTACTATTGAACCGCTTATATATCCTCTAGCATCCCCATTACTTATGGCATCTAATATTATTTTTGCATTTGACTTCCCATCTCTGTCTAAGCAATAATCTAAAATTACATTTGCATCTATATATATCTTATTGCTCATTTTTGTATTCTTTCATTTTTTCTTCGTAATATAATTCACTTAACTTTTTATTTTCTGGGATATTCACTTTTGGTAATTTGTCCAAAATTTCGGTAAGCAATTTTCTCTTTGGTCTAGTAATAATTTCAAAATAATCTTCTACCATTTCAGAAACGCTTATATTTTTTTTAGCGGCAATTTTTTTTACCTCTTTCAAAAGAGGAGCTTCAATGGTTATATTTAATCTTGCTTTCATAGTATCAGTATATAATATTTTATAAAGATACGTATTATTTAAATTTATGCGCATAACTTCAACAATGTTTTTATTTTTATTTTTTCTTAATGCCTTTCAAAACCGAAAATAAGTAGTTTATTTAATTGAAATTCAAGTATTTATACGCTATGAAGCCCTTCTCTAAGCTTAGTCTTTTTTCTAAGTTCTAGATGTATATAAATAGTATATTTATTCTTCAAAATGGTAAATATGAAAAGGATATTATTCTTAGTGGCTATGTTATTTAATGGCCTACTATTCAATGGCATGTTTAGTGAAAGTTTAATGGCTCAAAAGCCCGCTATGAATTCTTTTATACCCGATAGACAAGCCACTTATTGCAATCCTATTAATTTAGATTACGGTTATTGCCCTATTCCCAATTTTGTACAAAACGGAAAACACCGTGCCACAGCGGATCCTATTGTTGCGGTCTATGATAATAAATATTTTTTATTCAGTACTAACCAATGGGGTTATTGGTGGAGCAGCGATATGAAAGATTGGAAATTTATTTCAAGAAAATTTTTAAGACCTTGGAACGATGTGTATGATGAATTATGCGCACCTGCAAGTTTAGTGCTAGGCGATAGTTTATTAGTGATAGGTTCAACTTATACAAAACAATTTTCATTATGGTATAGCACCAACCCCACTAAGGACGACTGGCATGTTGCTGTAGATAGTTTTCAAGTAGGTGCCTGGGATCCAGGATTATTTAAAGACGATGACAACCGTTTATATATTTATCATGGCTCAAGTAATTTTTATCCAATCTATGGACAAGAGTTAGACCGTAAAACTTTTGCGCCTATTGGAGAAAGACAATCACTGATACATTTAGTAGATAGCATACATGGTTGGGAGCGTTTTGGAGAACATCAGGACAACACTTTTTTAAAACCCTTTATGGAAGGGGCTTGGATGAATAAGCAAAATGGAAAATATTATTTACAGTATGGTGCGCCAGGTACTGAATTCAGTGGTTATGGCGATGGTGTATATGTAAGCGATAAACCCCTGGGGCCCTTTGTGTATCAAAAGCATAATCCGTTTTCTTATAAGCCAGGGGGTTTTGCAAGAGGAGCGGGACATGGTGCCACTTATCAAGATGTATATAAACAGTGGTGGCATATTTCAACCATTGCTATTGGAGTAAAAAATAATTTTGAAAGACGCAATGGTATTTGGCCTGCACAAATAGATGCTGATGGTATTTTATACAGCAATACTTCTTACGGAGATTATCCGCATTATATTCCCAATGCAGGAGCGAACCACGACGTATCACAGTTTACAGGATGGATGTTACTTAATTATAATAAGCCCGTTCAAGTATCTTCTACTTTAAGTGCATTCACTGCAAACAATGCAGTAGATGAAAATTTAAAAACTTATTGGTCGGCTACTACGGGTAATACAGGTGAATGGATACAAACCGATTTAGGTACTAAAAATAATATTGAAGCCATACAAATTAATTATGCCGATGAAGGGGTAGAGTTAATGGGTAAGTCATTAACTACTTTTCATCAGTATCAAATTTTTGCATCGGATGATGCCAAGACTTGGAAATTAATTATTGATAAATCTAAAAACAAAACCGATGTACCGCATGATTATGTAGTACTTCCCAAAACTATTCAAGCGCGTTATATTAAGATGGTGAATATACATATGCCAACAGGTAAGTTTGCTATTAGTGGCCTTCGTGTATTTGGAAAAGGTACTGGGGTTGATCCAGGCTCGGTACAAAATTTTGTAGCACTAAGAGGCGATAGCGAAAGAAGAAACGCCTGGTTAAAATGGGCTGTAAACCCCAATGCCACTGGGTATCATATCTATTTTGGGAACGACCCTAATAAATTATACAATAGTGTAATGGTATATGGCGTGAGTGAATACTATTGCACAGCCTTAGAAAAAAATGATACTTATTATTTTCAAATAGAAGCCTTTAATGAAAATGGAATTGGGACAAAATCGCCGGTAATGAAAGCGGATTAATAAAAAAGCCCTTCGAATTATCGAAGGGCTTTTTTTATTGTAATCTTATAAGAAATAATTATTTCTTAATCACTAATTTATCGGTAGCTCTTCTTACTTTTTTAGCGCTTACTAAATAATCGTTAGCAGCATCACGGAAACCTAAGGTTAAAGCTACAGTGCTATGTAAGCCCATTGCTTTTAATCCTAATATTTCATCTACTGCATCTGGAGCAAAACCTTCCATAGGTGTAGCATCTACTTCTTCAGCAGCAGCAGC
>CANCRC010000067.1 GCA_947380435.1 Chitinophagaceae bacterium | reverse complement strand
ATCATTTCCATTATTATATTGTGCATTCACATAAGAACTTAATTTGTCATTATTGTTATTCAAATTAAAACCAATGTATTGATTGCCATATTCTCCTTGCGAAAAGCCTGTATTCACCGACCCGTTAATACCTATTTTCACTCCTTTCATTAAAATGATATTCACTAGCCCTCCTCCACCCGAGGCGTCATACTTGGCAGAAGGTGTTCTAATTAATTCAATTTTTTGAATGGCATTGGGCGGTAAACTTTTTAATAGAATGGCAATATCAGCAGCACTCATTTTTAAATCGCGCCCATTTATTTGAACCCCTGCAGGCGATAGGCCATTTAAATAGATATTACCATCTTGGTCAATAAAAACACCGGGCACTTTTTCAACGGTCTCATAAGCATTGGTAGAACTGGCAGCCAAGGCTTCGGGATCCACTACCGATTTATCATCTTCTTGACGAATTAAGGCCTTTGTTGATTTTACCACCACTTCATTTAATTGTGTAGGGTCTTCGGTAAGTTTAATGGCTATAGAACTTTGATCATTAATATAATAGTCTTTACTGTACTTCTTATACCCAATAGCCGATACCTTAATTGTATAATTCGCTTTAGCTACTATATTTATTTTACTAATGCCAATACTATCGGTAACAGTTTTAGTAATTTTTGTGCTATCAATTTTATTTACAATAGAAATATTGGCAAAACCTACAGGATTATATTTAGCATCCACTACTTTAATTAAAATAGATTGCTGTTGTGCTGTTGAAATAAGCGTGAAGCTTAAAAATAATAAGAGGAAGGAAAGCCTGAATATAGAAGGCATTGGAAAAAATAAATTAAAATGTGGAGAATAGCGGGTTCGAACCGCTGACCTCTTGCATGCCATGCAAGCGCTCTACCAACTGAGCTAATTCCCCTATTGAATTAAACGCTAAATTTCTCCTTTACCGTCTAACCAAAGTTTAACTGCTTCTGTGGTAACCGATTTTGGTCTTTCCAATGGGAAGCCTAATGCACGATCCCATGTTAAACTTGCTAATACCCCTAAGGCTCTACTTACAGCAAATAAAACGGTGTAAAATTCATATTCTACAATTCCATAATGAACTAATAAAGCACCGCTATGTGCATCCACATTAGGCCAAGGATTTTTTACTTTTCCTAAAGACTCTAAAATAGGTGGCACTGTTTCATAAATTTTCCAAACGGTATTCACTAATTTATCGTCGGCTAAATGTTTTTTACCAAATGCCATTTGTGCGGTGAAACGAGGATCGGTTTTTCTTAATACTGCGTGACCATAACCTGGTACTACTTTTCCTGCTGCTAAAGTTTTTTGAACATAGTCTGCAATTTGAGCAGCTGTTGGATCATCGGTTCCTAAAGCTTCTTGCATTTCAAAAATCCATTTGATCACTTCTTGATTCGCTAAGCCATGCAAAGGGCCTGCTAAACCATTCATACCCGCAGCATAACTTAAATAAGGATCGCTTAATGCAGAACCAACTAAGTGTGTAGTATGTGCAGATACATTACCGCCTTCATGGTCGGCATGAATGGTCATGTATAAACGCATTAACTCTTTAGTGCTTTCATCTTCAAAGCCCATCATGTAGGCAAGATTACCTGCCCAATCTAATAATCCGTTCGGATGAATATGTTCGTTGTTTTTATATTTTCTTCTGTAGATATAAGCAGCAATTCTTGGTAAACGCGCAATTAAATCCATTGAGTCGTCGTAAGTATATTGCCAGTAATCTTTTTTATTCATTCCTTTCGCATACTCTTGCGAAAATTTAGATTCTGTTTGTAATGCCATTACTGCTGCTACATACATAGTCATGGGATGACTATTTAAAGGGAATGCATCAATCACATCAAATACATGTGAAGGCACATGACTTCTTCTTTGCCAATTGTTGGTAATAGCATGTACATCTTCTTCATTGGGAATTTCACCAATCATCATTAAATAAAACAAACCCTCTGGTAAAGGTTCATCCCCTTTAGGTGCTTTAGGTAATTTGGCTTGTAATTCTGGAATGGTAAACCCTCTGAAACGAATTCCTTCCTGCGCATCTAATAAACTAGTCTCTGTAACAAGACCTGTAATACCACGCATACCTTGATAGGCTTGTGCTAAGGTTACTTCACCAATTTTTTTATCACCATGTTCTTTGATTAATTCTTTAATCTCTAAACCAGCTGCAATAGCTTTAGCGCTAAACCTGTCTTTAATTTCTTCCATAACCAAAATATTGTGATTGAAAACCGTTTAAATTTCGGCACAAAGTTAACTCAAAAAAAGGTTTACTTAGCTGCTTTTTTGTACAAATAATATACCACCCATACAAATATTATATTGGGTATCCAGGCAGCTAACAAAGGGGGTAAATTGCCCTTGGTAGAGAAGATAGTGGAGAACCTATCGGTAATGATGAAAACGGCCGCTATAATGAAGCCTAGTGCAAGGTGGGACCCAGATCCGCCCCTCACTTTATGACCCGCTATGATGGCACCAATAAGGGTTAGTAATAATACGGTAATGGGGGTAGCGTCCCTCCTATATCTTTCAATTCTTAATTCATTCAATACCTCAGAGCCCCTAATTTCTTCTAATTTAATTTGCTTTATTAACTGAGGGGTGGTTAACTTATCCTTTGTGTATTTGTCTTTTTCTAAATCAATGGGAAGAAAACCAAATTTTTTATGTGTGGAAGAGATGTAGTTTAACTGCTCTCTATTATTAAAAACTTTTCTTTCTATTACTTCAGAAAGCGCCCATTGCTTCGCGACGGTATCCCATAAAATTGTCTCCGCTCTTAAATTATAATTTACCTTATCCCCTTCTACTTTATAAATGAAAAAATTATTTCCTCTTTTAGCAGCTGTATCATATCCGTAAATACCCGCATAAGTAAAAGAGTCTACTTTAAAATAAATATCGGTGGAACTTTGAATTAAGGCATTGTAACTAGAATGGGTGTCTACATAGGCCGCTTCGAAACTTCCTCTGACAATATTGGCTTTAGGAATAAAATATAAATTAGATATCCATAAAAATAAACCTAGAAAAGCACCTCCTATCCAATAAGGTCTTAACCATCTATTATAAGATGTACCGCTAGCAAGTATGGCAATGATTTCAGTTTGCCCTGCCATTTTGGAAGTAAAAAATATCACGGCTATAAAAACGAATAAAGGAAAAAGTAGTGCAATAATATGTGGAATGAAACCAATATAGTAATGCGTGAAAATTTCTGATGCAGAAAAACCAGAGCGCACAAAATCATCGGTCTTTTCACTTCCATCTATTACTACCGCAATGACAGCAAATAAAAAGATAGAAAAGAAAAATACTTTTAAAAACTTATTTAATATGTACCAATCTAATTTTTTCAAATGATCTTATTAATTGCTTTTTTATAATCTTGATAAATTTATAATCTTGATAAAACGCTTTATAATCTTTTACTAATTTGAGCCGCCATTGTTTTTTTCCAACTTGAATAATCGCCTGCAATGATATGTTCTCTCGCCTGCCCTACTAACCAAAGATAAAAAGATAGGTTCTGAATACTCGCTAATTGTAAACCTAATATTTCATCTGCCATAAATAAATGGCGCATATACGCCTTCGTATAATATTGACTCATTTCATTAGGTATACCCGGATCCAATGGGGAAAAATCGCTGGCCCATTGTTTGTTCTTAATATTAATAACGCCTTGAGAAGTAAATACCATTCCGTTGCGTCCATTGCGCGTGGGCATCACACAATCAAACATATCTACACCTAAATCAATGGCTTCTAAAATATTCCAAGGCGTGCCTACACCCATTAAATACCTTGGTTTATTCACTGGTAAATTTTCACAACATAATTGTGTGAAATCATATAATTCTTGTTCAGACTCTCCTACACTTAAGCCACCAATAGCATTACCCACTGCATTTTTTGAACTAATGTATTCACAAGATGCTTTTCTTAAATCGGCATAAGTACCTCCCTGTACAATGGGGAATAAGTTTTGCGTATGGCCATATAAATCGGGGGTTTCTGCTAATCTATTAAAGCATTTATCCAACCACAAATGGGTTAGATTCATACTCTTTTGCACATATTCATATTCACTAGGATAAGGAGGGCATTCGTCAAAAGCCATGATAATATCTGCACCAATACTTCTTTGAATATCCATCACTTTTTCAGGACTAAACAAATGCTTACTGCCATCTATATGCGATTGAAATAAAACCCCCTCAGGTTTAATTTTTCTATTCGATGCTAAAGAGAAAACTTGGTAGCCACCACTATCGGTTAAGATAGGTCTATCCCAACCCATAAAACGGTGTAAACCCCCAGCAGCCTCCATTACTTCTGTTCCTGGACGCAAATAAAGATGATAGGTATTGCCCAATATAATTTGCGCATGGATATCGTTCTTGAGTTGCTGTTGGGTGACTGCTTTTACAGACCCAATGGTACCCACAGGCATGAATATAGGGGTCTGAATTTCACCATGGTCGGTAGTAATGGTACCTGCCCTGGATGCCCCTGTTTTGCTTTGGTATGCTAAGTTAAATTGAAGTGCCGCCATGGCGCAAAGGTAAGGTCAAATGGGCTATTTTTCCACATTCAATCTCCGACTGAAGTAGTTCTAGGTGCATGCTATACTTTTGTAAGATGTTAACTAACCTTCCAATATCAAACATATTGATAGGCAGCTTTATAGGCATTATCGCTATTCAACTGTTTTATTATCTATACTTTTTTCTTCGCTTAGCTATTTATAAGAAGCCCGAAAAGGCAACTCATATGGAACACCCTATTTCCGTGGTTATTTGCGCAAGAGACGAAGCAGCAAATTTAGCCAATAATTTACCAGGTGTTTTAGTACAGCAGTATAATACTACCCATGAAGTAGTTTTGGTAAATGATAATTCAGAAGATGAAACAAAATATTTATTAGAAGAGTTTAAAAAATCCTTTAAGAATTTAAATCCGGTTTTACTTTCTCAAGAAGCGAAAATGATTAATGGGAAAAAATTTCCATTGTCTATTGGAATAAAATCGGCTAAAAATGAAACCTTATTGTTAACCGATGCCGACTGTGTTCCAGCAAGTGAGCATTGGATGCGACTTATGCAAGATGGTTATGACGAGGGTATTGAAATTGTACTAGGCTATGGTGCTTATAAAAAGAAACCAGGTTTAATTAATAAACTCATTCGTTTTGAAACTTTTCAAACCGCTTTACAATATTTTTCATATGCCTTAGCTGGACTTCCTTACATGGGTGTGGGAAGAAATTTATCTTATAAGAAAGATGTGTTTATTCGCAATAAGGGATTCTCTTCTATTAATCAAATGCCTAGCGGTGATGACGATTTATTTATTAATCAAGTGGCCAATAAACATAATACTGCCATTGTAATAGACAAAGACGCACATACTTTAAGTGAGCCTAAAACTACTTTGCATGATTGGATGAATCAGAAGTATAGGCATTATACCACCAGCAAGTATTATAAACTCTCTCATGCTACACTGCTTGCTTTTTACGCCATTAGTCAGTTTTTAGTATACCCTATTTTAATTACTGCTTTAATACTGACCAAAGAATACATACTCTTAGCTTCCTTATGGAGTATAAGAATGCTGGTACAAGGAACTATTTTAAGAAGTACAATGAAAAAACTAAACGAGCTAGACCTATGGCCTTGGTTTATTTTATTTGATTTCTGGTCTATCTTCTATTATTTATTTACCTTGCCTAGTGTATGGAAAGCCCCACAGAAAAATTGGAATTAATTACCAAGTACTTTGCCGATTTCACTCCCAAGCAATTAAGTCAGTTTGAAGCACTTGAGCCTGCTTACAAAGAGTGGAATAGTCAGATTAATGTGATCTCTAGAAAAGACATTGATCATATTTACCTGCATCATATTTTGCATTCATTAAGTATTGCTGCTATGGCTGAATGGGAGAAAGGCACACAGGTAATTGATATTGGATGTGGTGGAGGTTTCCCTTGCGTTCCTCTTGCCATATTTTTTCCAGAAGTACAATTTTTAGCGGTAGATAGTATTGCCAAAAAATTAAAAGTAGTAGACGCCGTTTGTGAAATGGTAGGAATTAAAAATATTACCACTAAACATACACGCGTAGAAGAAATAAAAAATAAGAAATTCGATTACGCCATTAGCCGCGCTGTGGCTCCTTTAAAAGATTTATGGAGATGGGCCGGTCCTATTTTACAAAAAAAACAAGACCAACCTAATTCACTAATTTGTTTAAAAGGTGGCGACTTGCACCAAGAAATATTTGAAAGTGGCCTGCGTCCTAAAATGATGTCTATTCATGACATTTTTCAAGAAGCTTATTTTGAAGAGAAGTTTATCATACAAGTAAAGAAGCCTTAATTATCTTCTCTTAACGCATGCGTTGAACTTGCTGAAGAAAAAAAAAGAAACTATGAGTGAACTTCGAATCATAGCGTTAAAAAAATAAAATTTTACAGCGTAAAAAATTGTGCATGTTTGAGCGAAGCGAGTTCACAATTTTAGATGTAAAATTTTATTTTTAGCGTACATGATGAGCAGTGAACGAGTAGTTCATTTTTTCTGCCGCTTTAGTTCAACAACTAATTAGGTATCTCTAATTTGTTATTACTTCTATTAATATCAGGCATGCGTTGGCTTGGATCAATCTCGATTGATTTTAATGCAGATAGTGGCTTGCTGGTTTCAAAAGTATATGTAGGTGCAACCCATTGCCATTCTGTATGCACTATTCTTTTAACGCTACCCTCTGCTGGCTTAGCACCTATCATTAAGTCTAGTGGAATATAATGTAGTTCACTAGTACCGTCCTTATAAGTAATAAGTACTTCAATAGGCATAGGGAATTTACCATTACGCTGAATACTAATAACAGCGTTCGCGTTATTCGCACTTACTTCAATATTATTTAAACCGTAATCAATGGTTTTTGTAGAGTTCACCCAATATTCTTTCAACCACTGTAATTGCAAGCCACTTGTTTTTTCTGCCACCCTTGTAAAATCATTGGCATTAGGATGTTTGAACTTCCAAGTATTATAGTAGTTAATTAAAATAGCATCTCTTACAGAGTCACTTACTACATAACCTAATAAACCTAAGAAAGTGGCGCCTTTTGAATAAGCGGCACTACTATAAGAATAGTTGTAATTATAATGATCGGAATGTGTGCTCATAGGCTCTTCAATACCACTTTTAGCCAAGGTTAAATAACCTGCATAATTACCAAACTGTATGGCGGGTAGTTGTGTCTTTGCATTATCTATCTCCGCTTTTAATCTCGCTTTTTCTTTTTCATTTATATAAGGAGATACTAATGCATAATTATTATTGTACCAAAAAGAGATATCATCTTCTGCATAAGAAGTAAAGCCTTCATCCATCCAAGGGAATAAACTTTCATTGGTGCCTAAAATATGTTGATACCAACTATGCATCCACTCATGAAATACTGTTCCAAGACCAGGACCTTTTAATAAAGTACCCATACCATATTCCATACCTCCATCCCCCCCTTGTACAAAAGAGTAAACAGGATAAGGATAAGGTCCGAATTTTTTCTCCATATAAGGCAGGGCTTTTTCTGCTGCCCATAAAACATTGGCCCAGGCGCTATCAGAAGAAGCATCTTTATCTTTAAAATAAACATGGAAGGTTAATCCCTTGCGCACTTCTTTTGATAAATGTTTATAATGATTGTCTGCAGCCCACATAAAATCGTGAATATTATTTCCTTTAAAGTTCCAAGTAAGATTGCCGAATTTGTCGGCTATAGCATTTGGGTTTTGTAGCACACCTGTGGCTGCCACCATATAAGATTTATCTAAGGATAAACTCACATCGTAATTGCCCCATACACCATAAAATTCACGTGCTATATAGGCATTAGCATTCCAACCTTGGTAATCGTATTCCACCATTTTAGGATACCACTGACTCATTGAATAACGAACCCCTTCTGCATTGTTACGACCAGAGCGTCTAATTTGAACAGGCACTTGCGCTTCAAATTGCAAAGACATTTTTACAGAAGTTTTAGGTGCAATAGCTTGTGTTAATTGCACTTCTAAAATAGTTTCGTGCTCGATTAATTTTTGTGCCTTACCATTTATTGTAATTTGACTTACTTTTTGATAACCAATTTCAGTAGGCGATAATTTTTGAATACGGTCTCTCACCCTTCTGTCCCAATCTTGTGTAGCTTCCTGCCCTAACATGGTTGCATTAGAGGCAGTAATAGAACCGCGTTTAAAATTTAATAAATTTTTTCCTAGCTCTCTACTACGAATATCCATGGAAGAATTGGGTGCAAAAGCATTCCAATACACATGAAAAAATACTTTGCGTAAAGTATCGGGAGAATTATTCGTGTACACTAATTCCTCTGTACCCTTCACAATATTATTAGTAACGTCAAGCGCTGCTTTAATTTTATAGTCGATATGTTGTTGCCAACGATCGGCTTGGGCATGGGAGAAATTTGCAAATACTATAGATGCAAAAACGAATAGAAATAACTTCTTTTTCATAGGACTGAATTAAGAAGCTAATTTAATCAAAAAATAGTTATGTAAATAATTATAATTAGAAATTGCAAGACATTTCAGCCTCTTGTAATGACTATTTTTTGTTTATTAAATCACTAACCAACTTCTCAAGTGCCTCTAAGCGTTTCTTTTGATCTTCAATAATAACTTGTTGCTCCTGTATCCCCTTAGTCAAAATTGGGATAATAGCGGTATAATTTACACTCAATAATTTATCCTTATCAGCAGATTCGTGCACTAAGTCTGGCAGAATTTTTTGAAGTTCTTGTGCAATGAAGCCATTTTCCTTTATTGAGTAATCTACAGAAGCTAAATTTTGTTTTTTATCGTATGCGACAGGGTTTAATTTATTTATGACAGACAAAGAGTTTTCTAAAGCGATAATATTTTTTTTGAGTCTGATATCGGAAGTAGTTGTGAAGTCTATTGCACTAACATGTTGTGCAGTAATTGAACCTGGGGTAGTCATATCGCCTGCAGCAGTTATAATTGCAGTGGGCGTATAAACATTGTTATTTTGAAAATCTTGTACAAATGTTCCTGTTTTAATGGAACCTGTTGTTGTAATATCACTTAAAGCGCTCATTGATCCATGAACTTGAAGATTACCCGTATTGCCTAAAGTCATCCCATTTATATTACTTGTTTCAGACCCAACTCTAAAAAAGGTAGTTCCATTTCCAAAATTATCAAAATATAGATCACTTTGTAAAGTTCTAAATACCATATTACCAGTAGCGTCTAGTTGAAAAGATCCTTTATAGGAGTTGGGAGTTCCACCCACATTTGATTCAAAACCTATAGATGAGCCATATGCTTTAGCGCCAGGAGGTGGCGAGCTTATTAAAAAGCCAAATTCGTCTAATCCTCCTTGGTGTATTTGAACTGGATAATTAGGTGTTTGTGTGCCAATACCAAGTCTGTTATTAGTGGCGTCCCAAAATAAATTAGCACTTCCGGTGATTGTATTTTCACTTCCGTAAAAAAATGGAATTAATCCACTAGTTCTGGTAAAAGATCCTGATTCAGTTCCAGTTATTGGATTCAATAATGCACTTTGCTTGCCATTAAATAGGTCGTAATCAGTTTTGCTTAGCAAGCCAGCTGTTACACTATTTGCAGAAGCCATAGGCAAAATTAAACTATGTATGGATGTAATTGGATCGGAATTAAATGAAGGAGCAGTTGCTGTGTTTGATATTTCAACAGTTAAACTTTGTGTTCCACTAGAAATTCCATTTATGGAACTGATTGTTCCAATGTTATTTTTTTGACTCCAATATACAGAACCATCCGCTGCATCTAAAGTTAAAACATCACCTGTGTTTCCTGGTAAATTTGAAAAATTGATATTCCCTATACCTATACTTTTAGGATTAAAACTTAGATTCCCGTTTACAGTTAAATCTCCAGGCAATGTGGTTGTCCCGTCTTCCCCATTAAAAATCCAATTTTTTTGAGAATTTGATGTGTGCGCTAAATTAAAGAATATTGAATTTTTATTCAATGACAAAAATGATTCTGGTAAATTTACATCATAATTATACATACCTAAAGTAACTTGATCTTGATCAAGATGAAGGCTATTTATATCTCCATATTTTAATTCTAATCCCCAATTTATTTCTTCATCATTAATTTCTTGTGTAGTTGCTGCCCTTGTTTTTAATTGTAAATATGGTCCTGAAGCATAAATACTAGTAGTTGGAGTTGAAGTGCCTGAACTTATAAAATTAATAGCATGATTGTCAGTAAAATTTAAACCTCCAGGCAATTCAGTACTACCATCATTATTAAATTTCCAATAATTATTTCCAATATCAATGC
>CANCRC010000066.1 GCA_947380435.1 Chitinophagaceae bacterium | reverse complement strand
CTTGTTACCTTTTGTTGAAGTACCACCTTTACCAGATGCTTCTCCTCTACCAATTCTAATTGCTTTGTGAACCGAACCTGCTGCAGGTTTTAAATTGTGTAATTTCATTTTTTTGATTTTTACTTTCGGGGTATCTCCCCTCGCTTATTTATAAATATTGAAGAAAGCAGCTTATGCTATTTCTTCCACTTTTACTAAGTGTAATACTTTGTTAACCATACCCAAGATTTGTGGAGTTGCCTCAACTTCTTTAGTAGCGTTTAACTTTCTTAAACCCAATGCAATTAAAGTTTGCTTTTGACGCTCTGATCTGTCAATACCACTTTTAACTTGCGTAATTTTTATTTTTTTCATCATTGAATTATTTATAATCGTATTAAGAATTGGCTATTGTTAAGCTTATCCGTTAAATACTTTTGATAATTTGATATTTCTTGTTTTAGCCACTTGAATAGGCTCACGTAATAAACCTAAAGCTTTGATAGTTGCTTTTACCACGTTATGTGGATTTGCAGAACCTAAACTTTTAGCAAGTACGTCAGTGATGCCAGCGCTCTCTAATACAGCACGCATGCTACCACCCGCAATTACACCCGCTCCGTGTGCAGCTGGCTTAATTAATACTTTAGCAGCACCATCTTTAGCTAACTGATCGTGTGGAATAGTTCCATGCATAATTGGCACTTTCACTAAGTTCTTTTTTGCATCTTCAATACCTTTTGTAATAGCTTCTTGAACTTCTTTGGCTTTTCCTAGGCCTTGACCTACAACGCCATTTTCGTTACCTACTACTACTAAAGCTGAGAAGCTAAAAGTACGTCCACCCTTTGTTGTTTTAACTACACGGTTAATAGAAACTACTTTTTCTTTTAGTTCTACATCACCTGCTGCTTTAACTTTATTTACATTTACTTTAGACATGATTTTCTATTAGTATTTTTATCGAATTAAAATTGTAATCCACCCTCTCTTGCACCTTCCGCAACTGCCTTAATTCTACCATGGTATAAATTACCACCTCTGTCGAATACACATGTTGTGATTGAAAGCGCCGCTGCTTTTTTAGCAACTGATTGACCAGCTAATTTAGCTTTATCAATTTTTGCTACTTTTTGCGCTGCAATGTCTGCTTCTCTAGAAGAAGAAGAAGCTAATGTTACTCCGTTTACATCATCAATTAATTGACAATAAATATCGGCGTTACTTCTAAATACAGATAAACGAGGTTTCGCTGAAGTACCTGTTACTTTTTTGCGAATTCTATATCTGATCTTTTGTCTTTGAGCTAATTTACTCATGTTATTTATTTTTTAGTCGAGCGATGCTGCCGCCCTGTTATTTTTTAATGTTTATTTACCTGCTGCTTTACCTGCTTTTCTTCTTACCACCTCATCAGAGTAACGTACACCTTTACCTTTGTATGGTTCTGGTTTACGTAAACCGCGAATCTTAGCAGCTACTTGTCCAATTAATTGTTTGTCGCTACCCTCTAAAAAGATTTTAGGATTTTGTCCTTTCTCTGTAGTAGTAGTTACTTTTAATTCTTTAGGTACTTCAAAAATGATATTGTGAGAATATCCTAAAGCAAGGTCTAATATATTACCAGCGTTTGTGGCTTTAAAACCCACACCCACTAATTCTAAGTCTTTTTTGTACCCTTCTGTAACACCTTTCACCAAGTTGCTAATTAAAGAACGGTATAAACCGTGCATAGCTCTATGACGAATTTGTTCTGTAGGACGCTTAACGATTAACTCTTCAGCAGTGATTTCAATGACGATATCACGATCAATTTCTTGTGTCAAAGTTCCTTTAGGACCTTTCACTGTTACCACAGCGCCATCCACAGTGATGGTTACTCCTTTTGGGATACTTACCGGTTTTTTTCCAATTCTAGACATAGTCGTTTTTTTTATTTTGTTTGATACTTGGTTGCTTTCAGCCCCGACTAAAGGCTTAAGTACAAATCAAGTAATTAATTTATTACTATTATACTATATTATTATGCCTCTTATTAAGAGATAGCACATAATACCTCACCTCCTACATTGTTCGCTTTTGCTTGCTTATCTGTTAATACTCCTTTTGAAGTACTTAAGATGGCAATACCTAAACCATTGCTTACTCTTTTAATTTCAGCTGGCTTTGCATATTGACGCAAACCTGGACGACTAATACGATCTAAAGAACGAATCGCTGGTTGCTTTGTAGATGGATCGTAC
The DNA here is from genome assembly GCA_947380435.1 of Chitinophagaceae bacterium. Classification (GTDB taxonomy): domain Bacteria; phylum Bacteroidota; class Bacteroidia; order Chitinophagales; family Chitinophagaceae; genus Sediminibacterium. The sequence goes on along the minus strand of CANCRC010000066.1, from coordinate 8,303 downwards.
TTCAAGGCAATTTTAATTAACCCTTGTTTACTATCATCTTCAAATTTGTATTTCAAGATATATCCTTGATCATACAATATTTCAGTGATACGCTTTTTTAAGTTGGAAGCAGGAATTTCAACGATACGGTGTTGCGCCATTTGGGCGTTACGTATTCTTGTTAAGTAGTCTGCTATTGGATCTGTTACCATATTACTATTTTAAATCAGTTCTAAATTTTGTTAATTAAATTACCAGCTTGCTTTTTTAACACCTGGAATTAAACCATTCAAAGCCATATCGCGGAATACTATCCTTGATACTCCGAAGTAACGGATATACCCTTTAGGACGACCCGTTAATTGACAACGATTTTTTAGACGAACAGGTGATGCATTTTTAGGTAATTTGTCTAAACCTGCATAATCACCAGCAGCTTTTAAAGCAGCGCGCTTTTCAGCAAATTTCTTAACCGTTTTTTCACGCTTCTTTTGTCTGGCCTTGATAGATTCTTTTGCCATAATTCTTTTTTAACTTGTTATTTTAGTTATTGTCTTTTTTGCTATTCTTGAAGGGCATACCTAATTCTTTTAATAATTCGTATGCTTCTTCGTTAGATCCTGCAGATGTCACAAAAGTGATATCCAAACCAGTGATCTTATTTACTTTATCGATATCAATTTCTGGGAAAATGATTTGTTCAGTAACACCTAAAGTGTAGTTGCCACGACCATCGAAAGCTTTATCGCTAATTCCTTTGAAGTCACGTACACGAGGTAGTGCTACAGAAACTAAACGATCTAAGAATTCGTACATTTTCACTCCTCTTAAAGTTACGCGAGCACCGATAGGCATACCCTTACGTAATTTAAAGTTAGAGATATCTTTTTTAGACATTGTTGGAACAGCTTTTTGACCAGTAATCATGGTTAACTCGTCTAATGCGATGTCAACTAATTTCTTGTCATTTACTGCGCCATTCACACCACGGTTGATGCAAATTTTTTCCAACTTAGGAGTTTGCATTACAGACTTGTAACCAAACTTTTTTGATAAAGCAGGTATCACTTCTTTAGTGTACTTATCTGCTAATCTTGGAGTATATTTTACTGTGCTCATTATTTAATTACCTCCCCTGATTTTTTTGAAGTTCTTACTAATTTACCGTCCACTCTTGTGCGCTTCACTTTAGTGGCAGCAGTGCTTTTTGCATCCCATAACATTACATTACTAATGCTAATAGAAGCTTCTACTTTAATAATACCGCCTTTAGTGTTTGAAGCAGATGGCTTTGTGTGTTTTGTTGCCATAGCAACTCCTTCCACAATAACGCGACCTTTATCTACTATTACTTCCAACACGGTGCGAGGCTTTTTCAAGTCCTTGTCATCACCAGCAATCACTACTACAGTGTCGCCTTTCTTGATGTTGAATTTGGGTTTGAATCTGTTAATCATAATTATTTATAATTTATAACACCTCTGGTGCTAATGAAACAATTTTCATGTATCCTTTATCACGCAATTCACGTGCCACTGGCCCAAAAATACGGGTACCTCTTGGCTCGTCTGATGTGTTTAATAATACAACTGCATTGTCATCAAAACGGATATAAGATCCGTCCTTACGACGTAATTTGTTTTTTGTACGTACAATAACTGCTTTAGATACAGTACCTTTTTTGATACCGCCTGCAGGGATTGCATCTTTTACAGTAACAACTATTTTGTCACCGATTTTTGCATAGTCTTGCCCGCTATTTCCTAGTACTTTGATACAAAGAACTTCTTTGGCGCCACTATTATCAGCTACATTGAGCCTACTTTCTTGCTGAATCATTTTTTTTAGCTTTAAGCTTTTTTCCTTCCTTTTGCAAGGTCGGGTGAATACTGTTTGTTTCCTTTTGAATTAGTTTATTTAGCTTTCTCCACTACTTCTACTAATCTCCAACGTTTTGTTTTACTCAATGGACGTGTTTCCATGATTTTAACTATGTCACCAATTGTGCACTCTTGTTTTTCATCGTGCGCATGGAACTTAGTTGTTTTTTTCACGAACTTTCCATAGATCGGGTGTTTTACTTTTCTTTCCACTGCTACTGTAATGGTTTTATCCATTTTGTCGCTAGTGACAACACCGATTCTCGTTTTACGTAAATTTCTTTCTACCATTGTTATTAATTTTTGGTTAGCTTATCCGCTTTTTTTTAATTAGATACCTAACTCTTTTTTCTTTAATTCCGTTTGTAAACGGGCAATATCTTTACGAAGTCCGCGGATACTCATTGGATTCTCTAAAGGAGAAATAGCATGAGCGAACTCTAGTTTCTTAAGTCTTAATTGATCTTCATCGATACGCGCTTTTAAATCGGTAACGGTTAAATCTTTTAAACCTTTATTAAAATCATATTTTTTGTCTGCCATAGCAAATACTTTATTATATTATAAATCTCTTCTTGTAACGAATTTAGTTCTGATAGGTAATTTTTGAGCCGCTAAACCCATTGCTTCTTTAGCTACTTCTGGAGTGACACCATCTATTTCAAAGATGATACGTCCTGGTTCAACTACTGCTGCCCAGAATTCAGGGTTACCCTTACCTTTACCCATTCTCACCTCTGCAGGCTTACGCGTAATAATTTTGTCTGGGAAAACACGAATCCATACATTTCCTTCTCTTTTCATTGCACGTGTCATTGCTTGACGCGCAGACTCTAATTGTCTGTTCGTTAACCAAATGGGATCTAATGATTTTAATGCAAAAGAACCAAATGCAATAGAAGCTCCGCGCTTCGCGATTTCGCGAATACGTCCTTTCTGTTGTTTTCTATGTTTACTTCTTTTTGGCTGTAACATATTGTTATTGTTATACTCTTTTTATAATTTAATTATCTTTTTCTTCCTCCACCACCGCCACCTGGACGACGATCATTTCCACGATCAAATCCACCGCGATCGTCACGACGATCTCCACCTGGACGATCTGCTCTTTCACCGCCGTCTTTACCACCGATGAAATTTGGATTCAATTCTCTTTTTCCTAAAACCTCGCCTTTACAAATCCATACTTTGATACCGATTTTACCATACACTGTTAAAGCGTATACGTTCGCATAATCGATGTCCATTCTGAAAGTATGTAAAGGAACACGGCCTTGTTTGATTTCTTCGCTACGTGCAATCTCAGCACCACCAATACGTCCACCCACTTTTACTTTAATACCTTCTGCACCCATTCTTAAAGTAGAAGCGATAGCCATTTTAATAGCACGCTTGTAGTTAATACGGTTTTCAATTTGACGTGCAATGGTATCTCCAACAATTGTTGCATCTAACTCTGGACGACGAATTTCTAAGATGTTGATTTGAACATCATCTTTACCAGTTAATTTCTTTAACTCTTCCTTGATACGATCTACTTCTCCACCACCTTTACCGATGATGATACCTGGTTTAGAGGTATGAATAGTTGTAATCAACTTACCTAAAGTACGCTCAATCACAATACGTGCGATGCCGCCTTTGCTAATACGCGCATTTAAATAAGTACGGATTTTATGGTCCTCGATCAACTTAGTAGCGTAGTCTTTTTTACTTCCGTACCAGTTGCTTTCCCATCCGCGGATGATGCCTAGTCTGTTTCCAATTGGATTTGCTTTCTGACCCATAGTAATGGTTTAGAATATTTAGTTTTTTAAATCTGATTTCTTATCTACAATCATAGTAACGTGGTTACTACGCTTACGCACTCTGTATCCACGGCCTTGTGGCGCTGGACGCATACGCTTTAACGTACGACCACCGTCAACAAAAACTGTTTTTACAACCAAGCTGCTATCTGCCGCGCTTGCGCCTTCATTTTTTTGCTCCCAATTGTTCATTGCACTTTTCAACAACTTTGCCAAAGGCACAGCGTTGTGTTGTGGATGGAACTCCAAAATTGCCAATGCTTTTTCCACTTCCATGCCACGTATAACGTCTGCAAGCAAACGCATCTTACGAGGGCCTGTGGGATAATTGTTTAGTTTAGCTACTGCTTCCATTTCTTAATGTGTTTATGACTAGTTTTTTATTTCTTAGTTCCAGCGTGACCTCTGAAGTTTCTTGTTGGAGAGAATTCACCCAATTTATGTCCTACCATGAATTCGGTAACATACACAGGGATAAATTTATTTCCGTTATGAACTGCAAAAGTATGTCCAACAAATTCTGGAGAAATTGTACTTCTACGACTCCAAGTTTTGATTACACCTTTTTTAGTTTTGCCTCCGTTCATACCCTCTACTTTTTCTTCAAGGTTATGATCTATATAAGGACCTTTTTTAATCGAACGACCCATAGTAACGAGTTAATTTGATTGTTAAATTATTTTGTCAATTTTTTACCGTCACGACGTTGAATGATCAACTTGTCGCTACCTTTTCCTCTTGTTCTAGTTTTTTCTCCTTTAGCATACTTACCAGTTCTGCTTCTTGGATGTCCACCAGACGCTCTACCTTCACCACCACCCATCGGATGATCCACTGGGTTCATGGCAACACCTCTTACACGAGGACGAACGCCTTTCCAACGATTTCTACCAGCCTTACCAGCTGTTTCCAAGTTGTGATCGCTATTAGAAACAACACCTACAGTTGCGTAACAGTTAATTAAAACTTTACGTAATTCACCAGAAGGCATTTTTAAAACTGCATAATCATCTTCCTTGTTCGCTAATTGAGCAGAAGAACCAGCACTACGTACTAATTTTCCACCTTGACCTGGTTGCATTTCAACGTTGTGAATGATGGTACCTAATGGAATTGATTTCATTGGTAATGCATTCCCCACTTCAGGAGCCACATTCTCACCAGAAGATACTTTCGTACCAACTTGTAAACCTTGTGGGCAAATGATATATCTTTTCTCGCCATCAGTATATTGTACTAAAGCGATAAATGCTGTTCTGTTTGGATCGTACTCGATAGAAACTACAGTAGCTTCCATTCCAGTTTTATTTCTTTTGAAATCGATGATACGATAATGTTGTCTATGTCCGCCACCCATGTAACGCATAGCACGACGACCTTGGAAGTTACGTCCAGCCGTTTTCTTTTGTGGTTCTAATAAACTCTTTTCAGGTTTGTTAGTAGTGATCTCAACATAGGCGTTCCCGATTCTCCATCGAGTTCCTGCTGTAATTGGTTTGTACTTTCTTAATGCCATTTTTTTTCTTTTACTTTTTAAAGACTTTACAGTCTTACGAATTTTTCAGCTTCGCGGGCTATTGTTTATTTATAGAGTAGCGTAAAGGTCAATGGTTTCACCTTCTGCTACTGTTACTAATGCTTTCTTATATCCAGATTTGATACCAGAGATAATACCAGCTTTAGTAGAACGCGTTTTGTTTTTACCTGGAACAACTAATGTGTTAACTTCTAAAACGTTCACACCATAGAATTGCTCTATTGCAGATTTAATTTCTAATTTGTTTGCTCTGCGATCTACTTTGAAAGCATATCTTCTCAACTTTTCTTGTTGACCGTTTGCTTTCTCAGTAAGGATAGGCTTTATTAATATTTCTGTCAATTTCATAATTATAATTTTAAAGTCGTTAAGCTTATGCTACTACAGCTTCTTCTTCGTTAAAAATTTTAGCAGCACCTTCTGTGATCACTAATATATCGGCATTCATGATGTCGTAAGTATTAATGTCGGATAATAAAGTACTAGCTACGTTTGGAATATTGCGAGTGCTTAAATAAATGTTTTCATCGTACTCTGGAAGAATAACTAATGTCTTTTTATTATCTAAGTTTAACTGACTAATGATAGTAGCAATGGTAGAAGTTTTTGGTGCTTTCATGTCGATGTCTTCTAACACTAAAATTGCTTGATCAATTGCTTTATGAGATAAAGCAGAAATTTTTGCTAAGTCTTTTACTTTACGATTCAATTTGAAATCGTAGCTATGTGGTTTTGGTCCAAAAATAGTACCACCACCTTTATATAATGGGTTACGGATATTACCCTTACGAGCACCACCTGTACCTTTTTGCTTATGTAATTTTCTGCTAGCTCCTTGCACTTCTGCACGAGTCTTCACTTTATGTGTACCAGAACGACGCGCAGCTAAATACTGCTTCACTGCTAAATAAATAACGTGATCGTTAGGTGTTGCGCCAAAAATTTCAGCAGGTAATTCAACCTGTCTGCCTGTTTTTTTGCCTTTTATATTTAATACTTCTAATTGCATGATTGTCGATTAATAGGTGATTACTTTTGGATTAAAACAATTGAACCGTTGTTGCCTGGTACTGAACCACTAACAAGAACATAGTTTTTTTCTGGGAATAATTTTAATACCGTTAAGCCTTTAGTTTTAACGCGATCAGAACCCATACGGCCGGCCATACGCATACCTTTGAATACTCTTGCTGGATAAGATGATCCACCAATAGATCCTGGTGCACGAGAACGATCGTGTTGTCCGTGAGTCGCTTCACCCACACCGCTAAATCCGTGACGCTTCACAACCCCTTGGAATCCTTTTCCTTTAGTAGTACCTACTACTTCAATAGCATCACCTTCTTCGAAAATATCAAGGGTAACTGTTTCACCCAATGCTTTCTCTAAAGAGTAATTGCGGAATTCTTTTACAAAACGTTTTGGAGCTGTCTTCGCTTTTGCGTAGTGATTAATTTCAGACTTTGTAGAATGCTTTTCTTTTTTGTCGCCTAATGCTAACTGCACGGCGCTATAGCCATCAATTTCAAGTGTTTTCACTTGAGTGACTGTGCAAGGACCTGCTTCAATAATGGTGCAAGCAATTTGCTTACCATCTTGACCGAAAATGCTGGTCATGCCAATTTTTTTTCCAATAATACCTTTCATCTGTTTTGCGGTTTATGCCCCGCGTCTGGTTCTGAGGACATCCGATGATGATGCTACACTTTTAAAGTAGCTCGGATTCAATCCCTGTTTGCTGCCGACCTTTTCCTGAGTTTTCTCTTTTGTAAAAGAGAAGGGGAAGTACCGGAAGTAAACAAACCTCGAAGGGCCTGTTTATATTTTTCTTTTATATTCAACCAGCGCTCCTTTTTCTACTGATGCATAATGTCTCAGTGATTGGGAGATGGATTTATAAATACTTATGCTTTGATCTCCACCTCAACACCTGATGGTAAGTCTAACTTACTAAGGGCGTCTACTGTTTTAGAAGAAGAAGTGTAGATGTCCAATAAACGCTTGTGCGTTGCTAATTGGAACTGCTCACGACTTTTCTTATTCGCATGCGGTGAACGTAATACGGTAAAAATGCGTTTGTGTGTAGGTAAAGGAATAGGACCTGTTACTACTGCACCAGTACTGCGTACGGTTTTTACGATTTTTTCAGCAGACTTGTCTACCAAGTTGTGATCGTAAGATTGTAATTTTATTCTAATTCTTTGAGACATAGCTATTTTTCCCAAATTATCTTGGGGTTGCAAAGGTAATGGGTTGTGCCGTAACATTCAAGAAATATTGCCCTTTTTTTAAATTATTTTTAAAAAAGACCTAATGTACCTCATTTTAGCTCTAAATAATTGATTGCCAACGACATAATTAGCTAGAAACCAAAAGCCCCGCTCGATGTATCGAGCAGGGCTTTTATATCATTAGAGAGTTTTTTCGAGGCCTTTATATTTCATGAAAGGCTGAGAAAAACAAAAGCCCTTCTCGATTTATTGAGAAGGGCTTTAATATCATTAGAGGTATTAATTAAGGTCCTTTATATTTATTAAAAGGACCTTAATTAAACTATTCGTCGTCTTTTACCTTTCCTTTGTTCTTCGCCATCACTTCTTCAGCAATATTGTTCGGTGCTGGGTTGTAGTGACTGAACTCCATTGTCGATGTTGCACGACCAGAGCTTAAAGAACGAAGTTGAGTTACATATCCAAACATTTCACTCAAAGGCACTTTTGCTTTAATAACTTGTAAGTTACCGCGGCTATCCATACCTTCTAACATTCCACGACGGCGGTTTAAGTCACCTGTAACGTCTCCCATGTATTGGTCTGGTGTAACAACTTCCACTTTCATGATAGGTTCTAATAAAGTAGGCTTCGCTTTTTTACCTGCAGTTCTGAAGGCAGCTTTAGCACATAATTCAAATGACATTGAATCAGAATCCACATCGTGGTAACTACCATCGGTAATACGCACTTTCATGTTGTTCACTGGGTAACCAGCTAAAACACCTTGTGTCATTGAAGTTTCAAAACCTTTATTAATCGCAGGAATAAATTCTTTCGGAATAGATCCTCCGAAAATATCATTTACGAATTGGAAATGCTTGTCTTT
>CANCRC010000065.1 GCA_947380435.1 Chitinophagaceae bacterium | reverse complement strand
ATTGGCTTCTATATTTTTTTGCCCAAAGGAATGGCTATATATAATTTTATTATTTTTCACCACCGCTACCGATACACCTACCACATTGGTTTGGCTCATGATGGCACGAATGCTTGCTTCCGCTTCTGCTTCCTGGGCTATAACAAATAGGGGCGCTAATAAATAGATAAAACCGACTATAATTTTTAAAATGACCTTGGTTTTTCTCATGGGAATAAAATTATTGAATTAAGTTTGTTACTACTAAGATACAATCAAACTTACAAACGTTTTAACTAGCATAAAAATGATTAAAAGTATTGCTATAGATATGGACAATGTCATTGCCGACATTGAAACCCATTTAGTAAACTGGTATGAGGCTGAGTATAAGGTGAAGGTAGACAGAGCTGCTTTATTGGGTGTTTCAGAAGATGAGGCCTTTCCCGATAAAACTGCTGCTAGACGCTTTATTCATACCCCTGGTTTTTTTAGAACGGTTCCCTTAATGCCAGGCGCTTTAGAGGCATTACAAGTATTGAGAAAAAAATATGAAATATATATAGTATCGGCGGCTACTGAGTTTCCTTTATCACTAGCTGAAAAACATGCATGGTTGGCCGAGTACTTTCCTTTTATTAGCTGGAAGAATATGATTTTTTGTGGCAGCAAGGCGGTGATTAAAACCGACTATATGATTGATGATCATTGTAAAAATTTGGATTACTGTATAGGTAAACCTATTTTATTTCATGCTTCACATAATGTAAATATCAAACATCATTTAAGGGTGAATAATTGGCAGGAAGTATTAGAATATTTTGAAAAAGAAGAACAAGGCGCTTAGCAATTGTATTACACAAGTCTAAAGAATTGTAAATAGTATTATATGAAAAAATGGATGCTTTATCTAAGCTTTATCTTATTAATTATTTTTGAATGCCTTAGAGTGTATTTGATTATGCCCATGCCAGGTAGTCAAACATTTAACTCCATTGACTTAGCTTATTTCTTGGGTGCTAATAAAAATAGTATTCGTATACTATTATATTTAATTATGCTATTGCCCTTTATAAAAATTATAAAAGGAAATTCTATTTGGGAAAAAATTGGCCTCGGAGTTTTAAGTCTTGTATATATTGCTATTTTTTATGTTTTTACTTTTATGATGGAAGCCGATAAAATGTTTTTACAACCTACGCATACTTATTTTTATAAAATTGCTGAAAATAAAATACCTATTGACAAATTAGTTATAGGTGTTACAGAAAACGGCATTGAAAAAGCTTATCCTATTCAATTAATAGGCTATCATCATCAAGTGAGAGACAGCATTGGTCAAACACCTATTATGGTTACTTATTGCACCGTATGTAGAACAGGCAGGGTGTATAGCCCCATGGTGAATGGTAAATTGGAAAATTTTAGATTAGTAGGCATGGATCATTTTAATGCTATGTTTGAAGACGCTACTACTAAAAGCTGGTGGAGACAAGCCAATGGCGAATGTATTGCAGGTCCTTTGAAAGGGTATAAATTAAAAGAAATTAATTCAGAGCAATTAAGTTTGAAAGCTTGGTTTAGAAAGCACCCCAATGCAGAAGTGCTTCAGCCCGATGAAAAGTTCGCAGCTACATTGGCAAAAATGGATAGCTATGATAAAGGAAAATCGAAAAGTAATTTAACTAAAAGAGATACTGTTTCTTGGCAGTTTAAGTCATGGGTGCTTGGCATAGATATAGGCGAGTCTGCTAAAACCTATGACTGGAATTATGTAGAAAAAAATAAAATCATTCACGATTCTTTACCTTCTTTGCCCATACTTATTGTTTTAGAAAACGATAGCGCTTCTTTTCATGCCTATAACAGAACAGTCAATAATATGAGTTTGCAGTTTCAAAAAAGGAACGATTTCATAATGGATACTTATTCTCAATCGCTTTGGAACGAGGATGGAATTTGTATTGATGGTAAATTGAAAGGATTGTCCTTAACACCTATTGCTAGTTATCAAGAATACCTGCATTCATGGGAGTACTTTCATCCCAAGAGCAAGCGCTACCCTTCAAGTAAATAGTGCATTTCACTATATAGCTGCTTGATAAGTCGTACCTTCGTTACATTATTAAAATAGTGTATTTTGAAGTTTATAGATTTAGGACTGGATCAACGTATTTTGGATGGAATTGACGCGATGGGTTATGAGACGGCCACCCCTGTTCAGCAACAAGTAATGGTACCTATCTTGGAAGGCAAGGACATTATTGCTGCAGCACAAACGGGTACCGGTAAAACAGCTGCTTTTTTATTACCCCTTTTACATCGATTACTTACTTCCGCGCACACTGCAGGCGATATCAATGCCTTAATAATTGTTCCTACAAGAGAATTGGCTATACAAATTGCTGAGAGCATTGAAGGTTTATCTTATTTCACTGATGTAAGTTCTATTGCAGTGTATGGTGGAGGAGATGGTAGTTCTTTTGTAGCAGAAAAGAAGGCACTAACAAGCGGAGTAGATATTGTGGTATGCACTCCGGGTAGAATGATAGCACATTTAAATATGGGCTATGTGAAATTAAAAGGACTTAAGTATCTTGTATTAGATGAGAGCGATAAAATGTTGGATATGGGATTTTCGGATGACATTGCAAAAATTATTACTTTTTTACCAGCGCAAAGACAAAACTTATTATTCTCAGCCACTATGCCTGCGAAAATGAGGGTGCTTTCAAAGAAAATTTTAGTGAACCCTGTTGAAATTAATATTGCCATTTCAAAACCTCCAGAGAAAATTATTCAAAAAGCTTTCATGGTATATGATGCACAAAAAGTGCCTGTTATTATAGATATGCTTAGCTCAAAAAGGTATTCTAAAGTAATTGTTTTTTGTTCTAAAAAATCCAATGTGAAACAATTGACTTCTAAATTAATATATGCTAAATTATCGGCAGCAGAAATACACTCCGATTTAGATCAAAAAAGTAGAGAACAATATTTGCAAGATTTTAGAAATCAAAAAACGAATATTTTAGTCGCTACCGATATTTTAAGTAGAGGCATAGATATTGACGATATAGATTTAGTGATAAATTATGATGTGCCTAATGATGGCGAAGATTATATACACAGAATTGGAAGAACCGCTAGGGCAGCTACGTCTGGCACAGCCTTTACTTTAGTGGGCGAAAAAGAGCAAAGTAAATTTGCAGAAATTGAAGAGCTTTTAGGTGTGCCTGTTTTAAAAGGAGTGGTACCTGAAATGTTTGGCCCCACACCTTTATATGCGCCAAAGCAACAAAGGCCCAATAAGTTTACAAGAAGAAGATAATAACTATTTATATATTTTATCATCCTATAAATATTTTTTATGGAAGCAAATAACTCAAGAAGAAATTTTATTTCAAAAGCTGCCGTGATTGCGGGAGGGCAAGTATTATTGGCAAAGCCTTTATTAAGTATGACTCCCTTTGTTAGTGGCTTTAATGAAAGCTTTACCGTGGGGCAGGTTATGGATAAGTTTATTAGTGAAGTGCCTAGTGGCATTTTAAAAGAAACGGTGGATACTTTAAAATCGGGGCATAAAGAAATGGAAGTAAAAGGAATTGTAACTTCTGCTTTTGCAACAGTGGAAGTAATTAAAAAAACAATTGAACTAGGTGCTAATTTTATTATTGCACATGAGCCCACTTTCTATAATCATTTAGACGATACCGCTTGGCTTAAGAACGATTCAGTGTTTGAATACAAGAATGACTTACTTCAAAAAAATAATATTGCAGTTTGGCGTAATCATGATTATATACATCGATTATCGCCCGATCCTGTTACTTCTAGCTTCTTAGAGAAATTAAATTGGAAACAATATACCACTAAGGCCATCCCTTCCTTGGCTAAGCTGCCATCGATGCATTTGGAACAAGTAATTGCTTATCTAAAAGAGAAAATAGGAATACAACAGGTTCGATATATTGGAGATTTACAACAAGATTGCTCTAAGTTATTATTTATGCTTGGTGCGGTGGGTTCTAAAGCGCATTTCACTGGCTTAAGACAAATCAAACCCGATGTTTTAATATGTGGTGAAATTTCAGAGTGGGAAACAGCTGAGTATATAAGAGATGCAAGATCAAAGGGTGATAAAGTATCTTTAATTGTACTTGGGCATATTGCTAGCGAAGAAACTGGCTCCGAATTCATGGCTACATGGTTAAAATCAAAGTTTCCTTCTATTAACACTACCTTTATTTCTAGCGGCCCTTCTTTATCTTTCTTATAAATTTATTTACAATTATTAATTACTCTAATGAAATCAACAATCTCTACTAAACTACAAGAAAGGTGCGATGCGCTTTGTGAATTATGTAGTACAGAAAAAGCAAGTAGCGCTTATGCAGTAAGTCCTAAAAACAATGATAAAATTGAAAACGAAGTAGCTGTTTGCGAACACTGTTATTCTTTAATTGAAAGTAATGCGTCTGGAAATCATTGGCAATGTTTAGCGGGAAGTATATGGAATACAGAGCCTAGTGTACAAGCATTAAGTTATCGAATTTTATATAGCTTAAAAGATAATGAGTGGGCGAATGAAATTTTAACATCGGTTGAACTCGATGAAATAGTAGTAACCTGGGCTTTAAGTGCTTTTCAAAAAGCAGCCATTCATGTTGATAGCAATGGCACAGAACTTATGAATGGTGATACTATAGTTCTAACGCAGGGCTTAAATGTAAAAGGCGTCAACTTCATGGCTCCTAAGGGAACTATTGTAAAAAAAATACATTTAGTAGCAGACAACCATGAACAAATTGAGGGCAAGGTAAATGAGCAAACTATTGTCATTTTAACAAAATTTGTAAGAAAACAGGGGTAAATAGGAGTGGGTGGAGCTAAGTGAAATGAAATAAATTGAAGTGAAAATACTGAAGTGAATTGTAGTGCTTATTTTTTGATACTTTCACATTAAACTTTTTGAAATAATTTTTGTCCAAAACTCAAATTAAAATAATCAATGTCCCCAAGAGTATTTATTTCATTTTTTACCTTATGCATAAGCTTCTCGCTAGCTGCTCAGCCCATGAGAAAGGCAAGTTCAAAAAGCGATACTACTAGCTTTAAAATACAAACTAATTATTTAAGTAATTACGCATATAATGGAAGGGCCGATTCTTTAAAGTCGCCTTATTTCTACACAACGGCTACTGTGAATTTTGCCAATGGCTTGTATGCAAGTTTTAGCCTTAATTATTTACTTAGTCCAGCACAATCTGGCTATGATTTTTCTGAATTAGATCTTGGCTATAATTATGCATTGGGCGAAAAGTTAACAGGTGAAGTTTATGGGTCGAAATATTTTTATGCTACTGGGTCTAATTTAATAAGTGGTAATATTTCAAGTGATATTGGATTTACTTTCAATTATGATTTAACCTATTTAAATTTTCATAATTCTTTTGATGTTTTCTTTTCTAATAAAGCAGATATGCAATTAGTACCCGGATTTGAAAAAGAATTCATACTCAGTTCAAACAATGATAATAAGCTTTCTATTACACCTGGCGTATATAGTAGCTTTAGTAGTTTAAATTTTTATGAGAGCACCATTAATAGAAGGCTTAATCCTTTAAAGAATCCTAAAATAAAACAAGCACCCAATGCTGCTATCTTGCAAAGCACCACTACGGTGAATCAGAAAGGGTTTAAGTTTTTAGATATGGAGCTTTCTTTACCTATCAATTATGAGTTTAACAATTGGAATATAACATTAACACCTACATATGCTATTCCTTTTAATAAAATTACTACCACTTCTGTGAATACCACTACATTAAATGGTTTATCAAAAACGGAAACTATAAATTCTACCCCTTATTACGAAACTCATTTAGCTAATATTTTCTTTATTGATTTAGGTATTACTTATAAATTTTAAAAATGAGTTTAAATAAAACCACTAAAATATTATTAATAGCTTCTAGCTTATGGTATTTTGGAGAAGGCTTATTTGGTCCTCTATTTGCTATTTATGCAGAAAAAATAGGAGGCGATATATTAGACATCACCTGGGCCTGGGCAGCTTATTTAATGGCCACTGGTATTTTTTATGTTTTAGTAGGTAAGTTTATTAATAACTCAATTTATAAAAAGCAGGTAATGATATTTGGTTACGGCCTTAATGCCTTGCTTACATTTGGCTATATATTTGTGCATAATACCCAGCAGCTTTTTATGATTCAAATTGGCTTAGGCATTGCAGAAGCCTTAAGTGCCCCCATATGGGATTCTTTATTTGCCAATAACTTAGAGGATAATAGTAATACTTTTCATTGGAGTATTGCCAACGGACATCCACATTTTGTATCGGGTATTGCTATTGCTATTGGTGGCTTAATTGCTAATTATATTTCTTTTGAAGCTTTGTTTGTAACTATGGGCGTTATTCAAACTATTGCCACTATTATTCAAGCAAGAATATTATTATAAATATTCTTATTTCAGTAAATGGTTCTTATTGCCCATGAGTATTGCCTTTTGCTTATTAGGGTCTAACCATAATAGTATTTTATCCATATCAGATTCCTTAATAGCCACACAGCCTGCAGTAGGGTCATAGCTGGGGGTTGCTAAATGAAAGAAGATAGCACTTCCTTTCCCTTTTACTACCGGATGCGTATTGTATTCAATCACCATACAATACTTATAATCAATACTTGATAATTTTAAATGCTCAAACGATTTTGCATTGGTATTGCCTCGTATATAGGTATTATAATTTTCATGATTGGGATCGTCAATCCATTTATCCTCTGCATTGGTTTGAATATAGTTAAGTGGAGTGTTAACACTTGCTTCATAAGTAAATAATTGACCTAATGCAAAAATACCAGTGGGTGATTTTCCATCTCCTTCTTGTTTCTCTGCTGCCAAGGCAAATCCGTTTTTACCAATACTTGCTTCTACCGCACTCAATTTAATTTTCCATCTTTTATTTTTTCTTTCAAGCGCCACTACGATGGCTTTATTAGAGCTATCACTATCATTAATGGCCAGCACTAATTGCTGAAAAGTAATTAGCTTCTCTTTATTTGCTTTTATTATTTGAAATATTTCTTTTTTATGAATAGTTGTTATTTGGTTTCCAGTAACTAGCTGACTATGAACGGGCTTAATCAATAGCAGAGATAGGCTTATTAGCACTGCCTTATAAATAGTACCCACTTTATATATATTCATATTTAAGTATTTCATCAGATCTAAGTTTTAAAGGCTTCTCTATTTTACTAACCACCACTAATGTAATTTAAGTTAATTTATTATAATTACTCCTTATTTTACTTAACTTGTATCTACGAATTTAATTTTTAACTGACTTAAGCTTTATCAATGAAAAAATATCTAATAGCATGCGTACTTCTTTTTGAAACACTTTCAAGCAATGCGCAAACCAATAAAGCTATTCCTTTTCAAGACGAGATAGATATATTTATAAAAAAGGATAGCCTTCAAATGCCTGCTGCTAATAGTATTTTATTTGTGGGAAGTTCCTCTTTTAATTATTGGAAAGATATTAGTAATTATTTCCCAGGCTACCCTATTATTAATAGAGGCTTTGGGGGTTCTAGCTTAACCGATATTATTTATTTTAACCAAGAGACTATTTTAAAATATAAACCTAAGCAAATTTATATTTACTGTGGTGAAAATGATATTGCAGCGAGTGATACCATCACCCCTCAAATTGTTTTTGAAAGATTTAAAACTTTATATACAATTATTAGAACTCATTTAGGAAATAAAATTCCTGTAATGTATGTATCTATTAAACCCAGTGTGGCAAGATGGAATATGGAAGATAAATTTGTAGCAGCCAATGCTTTAATACGCAATTTTATAAATAAACAAAAGCACACCGAATTTTTAGATGTGCATTCAGCAATGTTAGACGCTAATGGAATGGTCTTTAAGGATATTTTTATCGCGGACAAACTGCATATGAATGCAAAAGGCTATGCCATTTGGCAAAAGATAATCGCACCTACCTTGGTGAACTAATAGTAAAGCTATTATAAAGAGAAAAATACCTCTAATAAGCTAGTTCTAATCAACTACCTCTAGAACCGCCTGTTTTAATGGGCTTCTTAGTAGTACCTGTAGACTTAGTGTTCGCCTTAGCTATAAATTGAGAACTACCACCTTGAAAGGTAGTTTTAGTGCCTGTTGCAGCTTTCTTCTCAGCTACTTTCTTGTTAATATGAAATCCCATAATTGATTAATTATGGGTTAAAAGTAATTAATTTTTCCTAAAATCTCCCTTATTTCTGCCTCATGGGCCAATCTGGGCTTAATAAATTTCAGTAACTTCAGAATGCTTAAATAACCTTTTCAATAAATTAATATTTTATGGAGCAAGTACATGTTCAAAAAAACAACGCTAACAGACTTTTTTCTTTAGATGCGTTAAGAGGATTTGATATGTTTTGGATTATGGGTGCTGAAGAAATAGTACATGCTTTATCCAAGGCAACAGGGAGTTCTTTTTTTGGTGGCTTTGCTAATCAGCTAACACATCCTGCATGGAATGGCTTTCATTTATATGATTTAATTTTCCCACTTTTTTTATTTATTGCTGGAGTAGCCACTCCTTATTCAGTAGGTAGAGAAATAGAATTAGGCAAAACAAATAGTCAAGTGATGTTGCGTGTTGCCAAGAGAGCTTTTATTTTAGTTTTATTAGGTCTAGTAGTCAATAATGGTTTAGAAATTAGACCCATCGCAGAGATTCGTTTTGGAAGTGTATTAGGGCGTATAGGTTTGGCCTATATGTTTGCAAATTTTATTTACATCAACACCAAAAAACAATCCACTCAAATGATTTGGTTTGCAGGAATTATTTTAAGTTATTATTTATTACTTAAGTATACTGCAGCGCCAGGTTTTCCTTTAGGAGATTTATCGCAAGCGGGTAACTTTGCCTCTTATCTTGACCGTTCCATTTTACCAGGCAAATTGTATTTAGGCAATCATGATCCTGAAGGGCTTATCTCTACCTTACCTGCGATTAGTACAGGCTTATTAGGTATTATAGTGGGTAACTATTTGAAAAATGATCTAGCCAGTGGTACAAAAAAATCAATCATATTATTATTCTTAGGTACCTTATTTATAGGCATTGCTTTTATTTGGGATATGGACTTTCCTATTAATAAAAATTTATGGTCTAGTTCTTTTGTGATGATAGTGGGCGGCCTAAGTATGATTTTACTTTCTCTTTTTTATTATATCATAGATGTGAAAGGCTATAAAAATTGGGCTTTCTTTTTTAAAGTTATTGGGATGAACTCTATTTTAATTTATGTCTCTGGACATTTTATTAACTGGGAATATTCTACCAACGGTCTATTTCATTGGGTAGGGCAACTTATTAGTGAACCTTATAATGCTGTTGTGCTAGCTACATTGTATGTAGGGGTGAAGTGGTTGTTCTTATATTTTATGTATCAAAAGAAAGTTTTCTTAAAAGTATAAATTTGTACTCATAAGCTTGCTCTTATTGGCTTAGCAAAGTAATAGCATTCTTTAAAAACGTACTAATTAAGACGCTGTCTTTACATAATGAATATTACGCTCTTCTAAGTAATTGATCATATACTGAAAACATTTTTCATGCTTACCTACTAGCTCAGGGGGGAATACGCCTTTTTCTGTAAATACATTTTCCATGAGCATATTCAATGCAGCTGTACAAGTATAGCCAGTGGTTCTACTCATACTACTAGTTTCCGTTAGAGCATCGTATTCATCATACAATTCATAATGTATGGTTTTACCTTCTCCTTTTATTTCAATAGTCATTAAAGTAAATTCTGCTTCAGTAGGGCCTAATTTCCATTGATCGAATAATAATGCTGAAGTGAAACCTAATGGAGATATAGATTGCCCTTTAAATTGTATAGGCTCCGTATTTAAGAATCCTGCTTTAATTAAACTCTTCATTAAATGAATATGACCTGGGTACCTTAAAGTTTTTTCTTTCATATTAGGTATATGCCCCATGGTAAATAAAATACTTCTAAGCCCGTCGGTATTAAAAGATTCAAGTGTACCTACTTTATCAAAGTCAATAAACGCTGCATCACTTAATGCAGGCTTGGTAACGATGCAGCTATTTTCAACATAACGCGCAGGTCTTGTATACTCTTCTAAAACATCAATAGGAGAGAAGGGAGCCTTGTATTCAAAAGGTTGGGTTCTTTTTTTAGGAAGTCCACCTACCATGCATTCAAAGCTATCAATTTTCATTTTTTCATTATGGTAACCTAATATTAAATTACTCATACCTGGTGCAACGCCACAATCTACAATGGCAGTCACATTATTTTTCTTAGCCAATGCAGTTAGCTGCAAAGCGTCTTCTGGGAAAAAAGAAATATCTACTACATTTTTTTTAGCGTTAATAACAGCTTCTAAAGTTTTATAACCCATAAAACCCGGCACGGCAGTAATGACATAATCAAATTTTGCAAGTAGGGTAGTATAATTTGCATAATCACTTAAGTCGGCCTGAACGGTAGTAATAGTTTTATTTTTATTGGAAAGTATTTGAAGTGACTCTTTACTTAGATCAAAAGAAGTTACTTGATATTTTTTTGAAAGGTCAATGGCCATGGCTCTTCCCACCATTCCTGCGCCTAAGATTGCTATTTGCATATAAACATAATTTGAGCTG
>CANCRC010000064.1 GCA_947380435.1 Chitinophagaceae bacterium | reverse complement strand
AAGCCCCATTTACTTGAATACTATAGGCGTCCTTATAGTAAAATAAAACCGTTCCCTTAGCTATTTTAATTTCTACTTTTTCTGATTTTTTAAATTTCGTATTAGCTTTTTCATTTAAACTAGAAGTAGCAATTGTTTCTAAACTATCTAAAGGCAAAATAGCAGCTAACTTACTTTCCCCACTTATTTCTTTATTTTCAAAAATGACCTTAGTAAATGCAGACTTAAAAGACAATAAACTACCCGTAAGCCCTATTAAAAAGAAAAACACAAAAAGTACAGATGCGAATTTCTTATGCAAGTTTCTAAACTGTTGTAAAAGCGACATAGTATATATTTAAAAAAGTGCCTTAAAATTATATTTTAAGGCACTTAGTATCATTAATTTAATTTAGTAAATTCTAGTGTTGATTACCTCTACCATTACTTTGATAACATCCAATATCCTTACCTGGAGGGGTAATTTCTGTTGCACCTAATCTTAGATCTTGAATGACGTCTGCTCTTGGAGAGAATCCAATAAATCCAGCTCCAATACAAGGAGAATTTGGTTTTAATGCAAAATTGTAAGACCCCACCACTGCAATATCTCTTAATTTTAAACCTGCAGGTAAAGGCACTGGTGCATTAATAAATTGTGGATTATTCACTCCAACCACTGAAGCTGGTGCAGTATAAACAGCACCCACTGTCCAGCCTACTGGTAAATAAGTAGAAGGTTTTGGAATATCTGTTTCCATGGGTTTACTAATAGCTGTACTTACAGACAATGAAGGGATAAATTGACTTGCAACCGAAATAGAATCGGCATAATAGTAATTATAGCCATATCTTAAATTAGCAGTATCTGCAATTGGATTATTTACTACACGTAAACCAAATTTACAGTTTACAATCAAATTATTATAAGCCATTCCACCAGCACCCTCTTCAAAGTTAATTGAACCACCACGACCAGCGGCCGATCTTCTATATCCACAGTTGATCATCGTATTATTATAAATACGCACATTAGAACCCGGCTTTCCCACAGCAACGTTAATATTAGAAACTTTTGGACCGTTCGTAGCCATACCAATACATAAATTATAGGCAAAATCACCAATGGTTCCAGCTTTAGAGTTCATAGCCTCCCCTCCTGTATAGCCACATTTTTCAAAAGTATTTCTCATTACATGAATCTTACCTCCATTAATTCTAAATGGATCATCGGTACTTCCGTAAATCCAAGAATCTTCTAAAATGAAACTTCCATCAGGATTCGCAAAATAAACAGAGTAAGGACTAGAGCTTCCAGTAAAACTTTTCATAGCTGAACTAATAGCTGCTCCACCAAAGTCAATATGTGTCCATTTTAGAACAATTAAAGGGCAAGTAGTTGCTCCAATTACACCTGTCCATTTACCTTTTAAAGCAGGATCATTATCTGGATTAGAGCCCAATTCATCTGTTCTAGTTACACCAGGATAAGTTAATGTAATAGGCGCTTCTTTAGTTCCAAGAGAAAGCAATGTTCCTTTCACACCTAAACCAACTGGCACACCAGCAGTTCCTGTAAAGTTTACAGTTACACCTGGTTGTATAATTAAGGTATCGCCAGCATTTACAAAAATATCACCGCTAACTGTATACGTTTTTCCAGCCAACATTGTCCCTTTAATTGTACCTGACAAAGGAGCTGATTCACTTATAGGCGAAGCTGGAGTAATCACAGCTTGCCAAAGATCTTTTGTTTCTTCCGTTTTAGAACAAGAAACTAATCCTGCTACTAAAATCGCCATTAAATATGTAAACTTCTGTTTCATTATATTAAATTGATATTTTTATTAAAGTTTATAACGGATTCCAAATAAATACGTTGTTCTATAGTAGTCTTTTTGAATGATGATACTATTTTCTGGATCGGTTTGTAAGGCCAATGCTCTAGCTCCACTTCCAGCCATATAAGAATTATACGATTGATGTAAAGAAAGTTCTAATGGAGCATCAGTTAAGTTGTTTATTTTTCCATAGAAAGAAAAATGTTTACCAAATTTCTTTTCAAAAGAAAGGTCTAACTGAGTAGTGGGAGACTGCCAATAATTTAAACCTGCATATGGGCTAATAAAGCTAATACGCTCTCCTGTATAAACACCTGCCACTTGCAAATCAAATCCAATTCTTGGATTTTTATATATTAATGACAAATTACCAATATTGTCTGACTGACCTTGTAATGGTCTTGTTTCAGAAACACGCTTTGAAACAATTTGACCTGCTGTATTTCTTGTAGAGTAAATTAAACTGTCATTGGTAATACTTGATTTAGTATAAGTGTAGTTAGCAGAAATTCCGAATGAACCAAAGAATTTAGTAGCTACCAATTCAAAACCATAGTTAGTAGCTTTTCCAATATTTACAGGTTGCAAATACAAGCTATTAATGTTTTGAGGTTTTACAGCAGAAATCTCAATAGGGTTTTGAATATCTTTATAGAATCCACCAATTAATAATTGGTCAGAACCCTTACTATACATTTCATAACGTAAGTCTAAGTTATCGGCAACAGTATGTTTTAAGTTTACTGGATCACCTACTTCTTTAAAGAATTCCCCGTCAGCTCCGTCTGGAATTAACTCAGCAAAGCCTGGTCTAGCAATGGCTCTATAGTAAGCAAAACGTAAATTTTGATTAGGTGTTAATGCAAATTTCATTTGAGCACTTGGTAATAAATCTGTGTATTTTATAGTTCCAGATTTTGCTTGAACATCCTTTGTTAATAAAGTCTCGTAATGTTGGTTCGTGTTTTCAGATCTGATACCACCTAACAATTCAAAACGACTTGATAAATTCCATTTACCTTGAATGTAGCCTGCAGTAATTTTTTCTTCAAATGTATAGTTGTTACCATTTAAACCAGGTGTACCATTACTTGCAGGGTTAAATATAAATGGAGCAGCATTAATGTTAGTATAAGCAGATCCCAACACTGGGTTTAAAGAATAAGAAATATAATAATTATCTCTATTCTTATCTCTATACAATCCACCTAATTTTAATTCAAAATCTTTACCAAATAAGCTTGTATTCTTTGTAAGGTTTACATAAGCATCTTTATCCTTATCTGTATTATTTGTCCAAATTCTTGACATAGATTGTAATTTATCTATGGTTAAATTGGTAGGAACAATTGGATATTCGTGACTAAAGGTTGATTGATCAGGTGTATTGCTTTTTGCAATAGAACTTACTAATGACCAGTCAAATTTAGTAGAATTGTTTAGCTCATGTTCACCTTGTAAAGTGGTACTATTAATAGATTGGTAAACCCATTGACTTCTTGCCGATTTTAGAATAAGTGAGTTTAAAGCCACTGTATCCCAAATAAAACGAGTTTGATAGTCATCTAAACGTACGAAAGTATTAAACAACGAAATTTTGTTTTTCTTATTGATACGATAATCAAATTTAGCGTTCACCCCTTTTCTTTGGCTTTGTACTGAATATTCTCTTAATTGTAAGTCAGAAAATAAAGGAATATTATTTAAACCCGGTTGAGAGTTTGGCAAAAAGAAGTTCGAAGTAGTTCCACGAAAAATATTTTGGTAGCTTCCTGAAACAACAAAACCAAATTGTTTATTCTTACCAAATCTATTACCTAGCGTTAATCCCATTGTGCTATTCACTGGATTAGCCTTTTCAGTATAGTTTAAATGTGTAAAAGGTAAATCTGCAGGAGTGGCTACATAGGTACTTCCCTGTCTTTGAGCAGGAGAAGATAAATTCATAGTTGAATTATCAAATTGGCTGAATTTCTGAGTAGGGAAAGAAGTATTAAAACCATTTGCAAAATTGGCCTGTAATAATAATTTTTCTGGAGCATCTTTCATGACTAAGTTAATAGTACCTCCAATGGCATCACCTTCCATACTAGGTGTTAAACTTTTACCAACTTCTAATCTTTCTAATAATTCAGAAGGAAATAAATCTAATGGAATGAAACGATTTTTATTATCTGGACTTGGTATTTTAATACCATTCACTAATGTGTTAATATATCTTTTCTCCATACCTCTAATGATAGGGTAACGGGCTTCACCAGAACCACTTTTCTCAATAGTTACGCCACTTACTCTTTGCAAAGCATTGGCTACTGTAATATCTGGAAGTAATTGAATGTTTTTAGCAGACAAAACGTTAATAATAGGATCTGCAATTTTCTCTAATCTTCTTACAGTGTTATCATTGTCTTTGTTGCTTGCACTTACAGTCACTGAACTTAAGTTCACACTTGTAGAACGTAAATTAATATCTACTGTTTTAGTTTCTGTAGCAGTTGCCACTTGAACATCTTTAGACTCACTTAAATAACCAGTATAGGCAACAGTAATAGTATACTTTCCAGCACCCACATTCTTAAACTGATAAGTACCATCTAATTTTACATAAGTAGTTTGCTTGTTCAAAGATACTGTAGCACCTACTAAAGGCTCACCAGTACTAGCATCTAGAACACGTCCTTTAACGCCTTCAGCAAAAACACTTGTTGCAATGGATAATAAAAAAAGGGAGAGAATAATGCATTTTTGCACTACTTGTTTTGCACTCATAAAAACAATTTTAGTTTGAATGGCAAAACTATAGAGAATACATTCTTAGGAATACATTAGAAGATTAACAAAAAGTTACTTAATTATTACTTTAATGTTAACAGTTAAATTATAAAAAAATAGTATAACTACAATGCAGAAGGCATTGTATGGTGCTTACCCTTAAGCATATATTCTTTGCTTTGTTCAATGGCATCCATAACTTGATCAAGTATTACTTCCACTGAACTATTATAATCAATTTCTAAAGCAGGTTTGAAACGAACAGTTAAAGGAGTGCCTACTTTTTTAAAGGTTAAGCCCTTCTTGGTAAATGCACGCCAGAATCCATTAATGACTACAGGTACTACAATGGGTTGATTATTTTTAATTATATGCGCGGTTCCTTTTCTACCTGGTGCAAAAGGTTTGGTAGTTCCTTGCGGAAAAGTGATTACCCAACTTTTAGATAAAGCCTTATCAATTTTTTGAGTATCTACTACATCTCTATCTCTACTCACATCGGCACCTTCTGCTCTCCAAGTTCTTTTCACAGTAAGGGCTCCTCCCAATTTAAATAATCTTGTAAGCCAACTGCTATTCATAGTTTCTTCGGCAGCTACAAAAAACACATTGGTAAAAGGGTTCAATAAATAATAAGGAATACCTAGCTTGTTAAACTTCCCCCATTTCACTGCACAAAAAATATGCACAAAGGCAATCACATCTCCAAAATAGGTTTGATGATTGCTTACAAATAAAACATTCTTATGGGGCAAATTCTTCAAGTTTTCCGTGCCCTCAATTTCTACAGTATTAAATAAGGCAAGCCCAGGGTAAGTAAATATGCCTACCACCCCATATATAAGTGAGCGAAAAATTCTAATATGTTTTAATCGATCTAAAATCGTCATTTGGGACTGAAATGGTTAGCCTGCAAGATAATACATTAATTTAACTCGAATATCTCTGTTTAAACAACAAATACTACCTTTAGGCGATGGAAAAATCTGCTGTAATTTTTGATATTGATGGCTTATTAATAAATAGTGAGCCTTTATGGAACCAGGCTGCTGCTGAAATATTTAGACAATATGGCATTATCTTAACAGAAGAACAATATGCCCTTACAACAGGCCTTCGCTCAAAAGAATTTGTAACCCATTGGTTATTACAACATAAAATTCCTTCTACTGAATTTGAGAGAGTGGAAGATAAAATAGTACAACTTGCTTTAAACCTAATTGACAAAGACGCTACTTTAATGCCAGGCGTAGAACATATTTTTCAGTTCTTTTTAAAAAGAGATTTTAAAATTGGTTTAGCCACTTCCTCTCCCGTTGAATTAATAGAATGGGTGAAGGATAAATTAGGCATTAGAAGTTTTATACAAGCCAGTTGTTCAGCTCAACACCTTCCATATGCCAAACCTCATCCACAAGTGTATTTAGACTGCGCTGCTGCATTGCATGTATCTCCGCTAGCTTGTATTTGCTTTGAAGATTCTGTATACGGCATGACTGCAGCCAAGGCTGCAAGAATGACCTGCGTAGTGGTTCCATCGGCAGAACATATAAAATTACCTCATTGGGGCCTGGCGGATTTAAAGCTTAGTTCCCTTCAAAATTTTGGCGATTTGCATTTTAATATGCTCAATCACTAAATTGATATAAATTACAGGTATCCATGGAACTAGCTAAGAAATTAATAGAAAAAGAATTAGACTTATTTGAACAGCATTTTAAAGATGCGGTGAAAAGTAGGGTGTCTTTGCTAGACCGTATCATGCAATACATTGTAAAACGCAAAGGCAAGCAAATGCGCCCTATGTTTGTTTTACTTTCCGCTAAACTACATGGTGAAATTAACAATGCTTCCTACAGAGCGGCTTCCCTAGTTGAATTATTACATACCGCTACACTAGTGCACGACGATGTTGTGGATGATGCTACAGAAAGAAGAGGCATGTTTTCCATTAATGCTTTATGGAAAAATAAAATTGCTGTTTTAGTGGGCGATTATTTACTTTCTAAAGGCTTACTATTATCACTTGAAAATAAAGACTTTTCTATACTTACTATTTTATCGAATGCCGTTAAAAAAATGAGTGAGGGTGAATTGCTACAAATAGAAAAAACAAGAAACCTGAATTTTGATGAATCGGTTTATTATGAGATTATAAGCGGGAAGACTGCTTCATTACTTGATTCTAGTTGCGCTGCTGGCGCAAGCTCGGTTACAGAGAATGAAGATGTCATTCAAAGAATGCGCGAGTTTGGTGAAAATGTAGGAATGGCCTTTCAAATTAAAGACGACTTATTTGATTATGGAGAAGCAAAAATTGGCAAGCCTACCGGTAATGACATCAAAGAAAAAAAATTAACGCTTCCGCTTATTCATATTTTGCAAAAAGTACCCTCTGCTTTAAAAAAAGAAATTATTTATATTGTTAAAAATAATAACAACGACAAAGCCAAGGTAAAATTTGTGATTGATAATGTAGTTTCTTATGGAGGTATTAATTATGCCGAACAAAAAATGAATGAATACAGAGACAAAGCCTTACTAACATTATATACATTCCCAGAAAGCCCTGCTAGAGCTGCTTTAGAAGAACTGGTGAGATATACAACCGACAGAAAATTTTAATGGAAAAAAGATGGAATATACTTGCAGCCAACCCTGCAACCGTGCAGTCTCTGCAAGATTCTTTAAAGATTCATCCCATCTTATGCGAACTACTAGTACAAAGAGGCATTGATAGTTTTGATGCAGCTAAAAAATTCTTCCGCCCTCAATTAGAACATTTACATGATCCTTGGCTAATGAAGGATATGGATAAAGCCGTTGCGCGTATTGAAAAGGCAGTTACCAATAACGATTCTATTTTAGTATTTGGAGACTACGATGTAGATGGCACCACTTCTGTAGCTACCCTATACCAATTTTTAATAAAACTTACTCCCCAAGTTGAATACTATATACCCCATAGATATAAAGAAGGTTATGGTGTTTCAAAAATTGGAATTGATTATGCTAAACAAACCGGTATTCAATTAATAATTTCGGTTGACTGTGGTATTAAGTCCATTGAACTTGTTGAATATGCAAAAGAACTAGGCATTGATTTTATTATTTGTGACCACCATTTACCCGATGCTATTTTACCGCCCGCAATTGCCATACTAAATCCAAAACAAATTGATTGTAATTACCCGTTCAAAGAATTATGTGGATGCGGTGTGGTGTTAAAATTAATTACTGCCTTAGCAGAAAAGTATAATTTACCTGCAGAGTCCTATTTAGAGTATTTAGACTTAGTGGCCACCGCCATTGCTGCCGATATAGTTCCTATTGTAGATGAAAATAGAACCTTGGCCTATTTTGGTTTGCAACAAGTGAATGAGTCGCCCTGCCCTGGCTTACTAGCCTTAATGGAATTAGCCAAGCAAACTACTCCTATGCGCATTACGAATTTAGTGTTTGCAGTAGCGCCCAGAATTAATGCAGCAGGCAGAATGGACGATGCTAAAAAAGCAGTGCAACTATTTGTAGAAAAAGATTATTCAAAAGCACTAGCCATTGGTTCATTATTACAACAAGATAATTTAGATAGAAGAGAAGCCGATACTACTATTACTGAAGAAGCTTTAGCAGAAATTGAATTAGACCCGAATCATGCTAATAAAAAATCATCGGTAGTGTTTCAATCGCATTGGCATAAAGGCGTAGTAGGTATTGTAGCTAGCAGACTTATTGAAAAACATTATAAACCCACCATTGTACTAACACAAAGTGGTGATGTACTTGCAGGAAGTGCAAGAAGTGTAGTAGGTTTTAATTTATACGAAGCCTTGCATGCTTGTAGAGCACACTTAATTGGATATGGAGGGCATTTTGCTGCAGCTGGTATGACACTGGCTTTAGAAAATTTAGAAGCCTTTAAAAATGCTTTTGAACAAGCGGTATCAGAAAGAATTACACCAGCACAACTTATTCCAGAAATTATTATTAATGCTGTTATTCCTATTGATAGTATTAATATGAACTTCTATCAAATTATTACGCAGATGGAACCTTTTGGACCTGATAATATGCGCCCTTTATTTTTAGCAAAAAATGTATACGATACGGGGTATAGTAAACTAGCCAAGGAAGCACATATAAGTTTTAATATTACACAGGGCAATCAAATACTAAAAGGTATTGGTTATAATATGGCGCAGCATATTGGTATAGTTAAATCCGGTAAACCTTTTGATGTGGTGTTTCAATTGCAACTGAATGAATGGCAGGGAACACAAACAGTTCAAATGCAAGTACTCGACTTGAAAGAAAGCGGTTCTTATAATTAATAACTCAATTCCTATTCTAGTTCAAATTAAATGAACTAAAATAAATACTCAGAAATTGCTAAATACTAATTAGGTAAAAGTTAAGTAAAAAAAAGGCGTTCAATACTGAACGCCTTTTTAGTTATATCAATGTTCGATTATTTTAATAAATCAACACTTCTGTTAATAAAGTTGGTTAACTCAGCGCCTTTTAATAAACCTTGAGAAAGCAAGGCCAAGTCTGCTAAGTTGCGGGCTTGCTTTTGTTGCTTTTCTACATCGGGCTCATTTAATAAAGCTTGGAATATAGAGTGATTACCATTTATAGTTAAATGCACTTCGTCGGGCATTTGCGCATAAAAAGCAGTCATACCTCCACCACCCATGCTGGCCATATCTTTCATACGACGCATAAATTCAGGGCGAGTTGCAATTACTGGAGCAGCCTCTTGGCTAAGGCCTTTCACTTCAACGGTAATAGTTGTTTCAGGTATTTGGAATTCAAATAGTTTTTTAGCTTGTTCTACTTCGTCTTTAGATAAAACAGAATCAACATTTTCTTGTTTGTCAATTAAATTATCTACTACATCGGCATCTACTCTTACAAACTGTACGCCTTCCCATTTCATTTCTACATTATTAATAAAGGCGGCGTCCACCATGGTCTCTAACTTAATCACTTTGTAGCCCTTACCTACTGCAGCTTGTATAAAAGCATCTTGACCTACCGGGTTGGTAGTATATAACAATACTTGTTTACCGTCTTTGTTTTTTTGATTAGACTCGGTTGCTTTTTTATATTCATCTAATGTATAGAAAGTACCAGCAGCAGCTGCGTCTTCTAAGATTAAAAACTTATTGGCTTTGTCTAAGAACTTGTCGTCGGTAATCATACCATATTTAACGAACAAACCAAGACTCTCCCATTTTTCTTCAAAGGACTTTCTATCGGAGTTAAATATTTCTTCTAATTTATCGGCTACTTTTTTAGTAATGTGTGCATTAATTTTTTTCACATTCGGGTCGCCTTGTAAATAGCTTCGACTTACGTTTAATGGAATGTCTGGACTATCAATAACACCATGTAAAAGCATTAAGAACTCAGGTACAATGTCTTTTACTTCATCGGTTACAAAAACCTGGTTGCAATACAACTGAATTTTATCCTTTTGAATTTCAAAGCTTTGCTTAATTTTTGGGAAATATAAAATACCCGTTAAATTAAAGGGATAGTCTACATTTAAATGAATCCAAAAAAGTGGTGTTTCACCAAAGGGGTATAATTCTTTATAAAAATTCTCGTAGTCTTCTTTGGTTAAATCGGCAGGTTTACGAATCCATAAAGGATTGGTATTGTTAATTGGTTTTTCTACTTCAGCATCTGCTGCTTTCCCGTCTTTAACTTTTACTCCTGCATCAGATGCTTTCGCATCTTCTTCTTTCTTCTCTGCATTCGCATCGGTGAAATAAATAGCTACTGGTAAGAATTTACAGAATCGATCCAAGATAGATTTCACACGATTAGCTTCTAAGAACTCGGCACTCTCTTCGTTAATATGTAAAACAATTTTTGTTCCGCGGGCACTATAGTCAACTTCATATAATTCATATTCAGTACTACCATCGCAGCTCCAGAAAACACCTGGAGTATCTTTATGGCTTCTGCTATAGATATCTACTTTTTCACTCACCATAAAGGCACTGTAAAAACCTAAACCAAAATGTCCAATAATGCTAGCGTCTTTGTATTTGTTTACAAATTCTTCTGCACCACTGAAGGCCACTTGGTTAATGTATTTATCTACTTC
>CANCRC010000063.1 GCA_947380435.1 Chitinophagaceae bacterium | reverse complement strand
TCCTGTTTCAAAACTAGTATCGGTAACATGCTGAAAAACATTTTCAGGCATTTGAGTTGTTTTTGCTGCTTGCATAATAGCTGCTGCCACCATATTCGATGTTGCTAAATGTGCAGGATGTGCCTTTACAATTACTGGACAACCCACCGCTAGTGCACTTGCCGTATCGCCGCCTGCTGTAGAATAGGCAAAAGGAAAATTACTTGCACCAAAAACCACCACTGGCCCAATGGGGTGCATCATTTTACGAATATCTGGCTTGGGTGGTGTTTTCGTAGGAATGGCAGTATCAATACTTGCTTCCACATAATTACCTTCCTTTAACATAGTGGCAAACATGCGTAATTGAAAACAGGTTCTACCTCTTTCACCTAACAAACGAGGCATGGGTAAATTCGTTTCTTTATTGGCTTGTTCTAATAAGCTATCGCCCAATGCTTCAATATTAGTAGCAATGGTTTCTAAAAAATGAGCTCTTTGTAAAGGCGTTGTAAAAGCATACTGCTCAAATGCAAGTGTTGCCTTTTTTGTAATTTCAGAAATATTGCTCATGCGCTATTTTGTGTATTTTATAAACTATGAAACTCAGGAAGTGTAGGTCTGTTTTTTAAACCTGTATCAATAATGGATTCAATTCTTTTTCTTTCTTCTCCTTCTAAAATTAATCTTGGCTTTCTCACTGTTTCAGAACCAATACCTGCCTTGGCTTCTGCAAATTTGATGTATTGAACTAGCTTAGGATGAATATCTAATTCTAATAAAGGCATAAACCATCTGTAAATTTCTGTAGCTTCTGCAATTTTACCTGCTTTCGCTAATTTATATACGGCCACTGTTTCTGCGGGGAAGGCACATACAAGACCTGCTACCCAACCATCGGCTCCTACTAATAATTCTTCTAGCGCCAATGTGTCCACACCACATAAAATACTAAACCTATCTCCAAACTTATTTCGCATTCTAGTGACATTGGTAATATCGCGGGTAGATTCTTTCACTGCTTGTATATTCGGCACGCTCGCTAATTCAGAAAACATATCAATAGTGACTTCAATTTTATAATCCACGGGGTTATTGTAAATCATAATAGGAAGTGATGTACTAGCGGCAATATCTTTAAAGTATTGCACTGTTTCACGATGATCCGATTTATAACGCATAGGAGGAAGCAACATTAAACCCTTCGCACCCCAATTCTCTGCATCCTTCGCACATTGAATAGCCACAGAAGTGCTTCCTTCTGCTATATTAATAACCACCGGAATTTTTCCGTTAACTATTTTAACGGTTTCTTTTACAAGTATTTCTTTTTCTGCATTGGTAAGCACACTGGACTCGCCTAAAGTGCCTCCTAATATAATACCATTCACACCAGCTGCAATTTGAGCATTAATATTTTTTGTAAATAAAGCTAAATCTAAACTATCATTGCTTGTAAACTTGGTGGTTACTGCGGGAAATACCCCTTTCCAATTTATTGCCATAAAATAATTTTTAGTGATGAATGCGTATTCAATTTAAGAAATATTATCTATATATGCATCAAAAGTAAAAGCGAATTAATGTCTGTAAATAGTATTAGCTTTAAATAGTATTAGTTTGTAATTCGAATCAATTAATCAATTAATTCCCCCTCTAAATCGTAATCATAGGCCTTGGTTATTTTAACCATTACAAAGTCACCTGGCTTCAAGCGTTTGCTAGTATTAATAACTACTTCGTTGTCTACTTCAACACTATCAAATTCGGTGCGGCCTAAATACCTGCCTGCTTCTTTTTTATCTACTAGCACCTTTAATACTAAACCTTCTTTGGCTTGGTTTCTAGCTAAGCTAATTTCTTGTTGTACTTCCATTATTTCTTCGGCGCGTCTTTGCTTTTCAGCAGCAGGCACATCGTCTACTAAATCATGTGCGGAAGTATTTTCTTCGTGGCTATAAGTGAATATACCTACTCTATCAAACTCATGTTCAATTAAAAATTCTTTTAACTCTTCGATGTCTTCTAATGTCTCTCCAGGAAAGCCTGCTATTAAAGTAGTACGAATGGCAATGCCTGGAACGCGCTTGCGAATTTCTTGAATCAATTCACCCATTTCCTCACGCGTAATATTCCGCTTCATAGCAGCCAGCATATTATTACTTGCATGTTGCAATGGAATGTCAATGTATTTACAAATATTGTCTCGCTCTCTCATTACATCCAATACCTCAAGTGGAAACTTACTAGGATAAGCATAATGTAAACGTATCCACTCCAAACCTTTTACATCGGCTAATGCATTTAATAAATCGGGAAGTGCTCTTTTTTTATAAATATCTAATCCGTAATAAGTTAATTCTTGCGCAATTAACATTACCTCCTTTACTCCTTTTTTAACTAAGCCTTCCGCTTCTGCCACTAATTGCTCAATAGTTTTACTTACATGCTGGCCTCTCATAAGTGGAATGGCGCAGAAAGAACAAGTTCTATTACAACCCTCACTAATTTTTAAATAAGCATAATGAGAAGGAGTGCTTAATAAACGCTCTCCTAATAGTTCTGCTTTATAATTGGCATTTAATTGATTCAACATTAAAGGCAGTTCCATGGTACCAAACCAAGCGTCCACTTCTGGAATTTCCAAGGCTAGGTCGGTTCTATATCGCTCACTTAAACAGCCTGTCACATATACCTTATCTAATTTTCCTTTTTTCTTTAAGGCTACCTGGTCTAAAATGGTATTCACGCTTTCCTCCTTGGCTTTATCAATAAAACCACAGGTATTTACTACTACTATATTATGATCTAATTTTTTGTTCTCATGCACCACATCAATTTCATTGGCTAGCAATTGCCCGCTCAGCATTTCACTGTCCACTAAGTTCTTACTACAACCTAATGTGATAATGTTTACTTTATTTTGTTTGAGCGTTTTGGACTTCATACTTTTTTATTAAATAATAATTAGCGCGATTATTTATTGATCTCGTTGGTGAAATGAAATGTAATATCGGGGTTATTCGTAATTTCTGTATTCAAGAACCATTCACTTTGTGCTAAATACACAGGCGCTTCGTCCTTATCCATGGCGGCATTTTGTTGCTTGAATCTTAAAAAGTCGTGTAGTTTGTTTTGATCCTTGGAAGTTAACCAACAAGCTTTATAAAAAGGTAGGGTTCTAAATTCACAGGCCGCTCCATATTCTTGTAATAAACGGTATTGAATTACTTCAAATTGCAAATCGCCCACGCAACCAATAATTTTTTTATTCCCACCAAACTGCGTGAATAATTGAGCCACCCCTTCATCGGTTAATTGGGTAATGCCTTTTTCAAGTTGTTTGGTTTTTAAAGGGTCTTTATTTACTAGTTCTTTAAAAATCTCAGGTGAGAAAGTAGGAATACCAGTGAAGTAAAATTTTTCCCCTTCTGTAAGTGTATCTCCTATTTTAAAATTACCTGTATCAAATAAACCAACCACATCTCCTGCATAAGCGTCTTCAATAACATCCTTGCTGCGTGCTAAGAAACTATAGGGGTTACTAAAACGCACCTCTTTGTCTAGCCTAACATGTTTATAATAGGTATTACGTTCAAACTTTCCGCTACATACACGCATAAAGGCAATACGGTCACGGTGCTTAGGATCCAAGTTGGCATGTATTTTAAATATAAAGCCACTGAATTTATCTTCTCCTACCGCTAAAGTTCTCACACTGGTTTCTCTATCTCTTGGGACCGGTGCTATTTGAATAAAAGTATCTAGCATTTCTTTCACTCCAAAATTGTTCACAGCCGATCCAAAAAACACTGGCGCAATTTTTCCCGATAAATAATCGGCAGGGTTTAAGGCTCCGTAAACGCCATCAATTAATTCAACATCCTCTCTTAAAACAGCAGCGTCTTTCTCTCCTATTTTTTCTTCTAAAACAGAACTTGCTAAATCTTCAATAGCCACTGTATCTTCTTCAGTAGCCTTTGTGCTTGCAGCAAATAATCTTAAATTTTTATTGTGCAAATTATACACCCCTTTAAATTCCTTACCACTATTAATAGGCCAGGTCATAGGGTGTAAAGAAATTTTTAATTCATTTTCTAATTCTTCTAATAAATCAAATCTGTTCTTTCCATCACGATCCATTTTATTAATAAATACAATCACAGGCGTATCGCGCATACTACAAACTTCCATTAGTCTTCTAGTTTGCGCCTCTACTCCATTCACAGAATCAATAACTAGTATAACGCTATCCACCGCAGTTAAAGTTCTGTAAGTGTCCTCAGCAAAGTCCTTGTGACCTGGTGTGTCTAATAAATTAATTAAGATATTATTATACTCAAAAGACATTACGGAAGTGGCCACCGAGATACCTCTTTGACGCTCAATTTCCATAAAGTCACTGGTAGCGTGTTTTTTTATCTTATTGCTTTTTACCGCACCTGCTGTTTGAATGGCACCACCAAACAACAATAACTTTTCAGTTAAAGTAGTTTTACCAGCATCTGGGTGAGAGATAATGGCAAATGTTTTTCTTCGGTTAATTTCTTTTTCGTACTTCATTATTGTTAAAAATGGCTCGCACTCAAATAATTTGAATCACGAGCCATTCGTCTATTTTATTTAAACTAGTTAGATATCGATTGCTTCACCATATGCAGCTGCTACTGCTTCTTTTAATCCCTCACTCATGGTTGGGTGCGGATGAATAGCATTTAATAATTCATGAGAAGTAGTTTCTAATTTACGCGCCACTACTGCCTCTGCTATCATTTCTGTTACATTCATTCCAATCATATGACAACCTAAGAACTCGCCGTACTTAGCATCAAAAATAACTTTTACAAAACCTTCAGTAGCCCCTGCTGCACTTGCCTTGCCACTTGCCATAAATGGAAACTTACCCACTTTCACTTCATAGCCAGCTTCTTTAGCTGCTTTTTCAGTGTAACCCACACTCGCAATTTCTGGAATGCAATAAGTACAACCTGGAATATTATTGTAATCAATGCCTTCAGGAATATGATTATGTTTCTTTTCTTGATAAGCAATATGCTCAGCAGCATTAATACCTTCTTTGGCAGCCACATGCGCTAAGGCTTGACCAGGAGAACAATCGCCAATGGCATAAATACTTGCAATACTTGTTTGTTGGTATTTATCTACAATAACACGGCCTTTATCTGTCTTAATACCGTTTTGCTCTAGTCCAATATTTTCAATATTTGCCACCACACCTACAGCACTTAAAACAATATCTGCTTCTAATGTTACAAATGAACCGTCAAGTTGTTTCACTTTTGCTTTTACTAAAGCACCCGATGTATCTAGCGATTCTACAGAAGCATTGGTCATAATTTCTATGCCTTGCTTTCTATATTGTTTTTCTAATTCTCTTGAAATGTCTTCGTCTTCTACAGGAACTATTCTTGGTAAAAATTCTACAATAGTTACTTTCGTTCCCATGCTATTGTATACATAAGCAAACTCAACACCTATTGCACCACTTCCTACAATAATCATACTCTTAGGTTGTGTTGGAAGTACCATGGCTTCGCGGTAACCAATTACTTTTTTGCCATCTTGTTTTAAGTTCGGCAATTCACGCGTGCGACCACCTGTTGCAATAATAATATACTTGGTATCTACTACTTGTGTTTTTCCTTCTGCATCTTTCACTTCTACTTTTCCTCTTGACAATACTTTGCCATAACCCATTATTACTTCAATCTTATTTTTCTTCATTAAGAATTGAACACCCTTACTCATTTTATCGGCCACCCCACGGCTACGCTTAATGACTGCACCAAAATCATGATTCACACCTGTAGTAGTAATGCCATAGTTCGCACTATGTTTTACATAATCATACACTTGTGCACTTTTTATCAATGCCTTTGTGGGAATACAGCCCCAGTTTAAACAAACACCGCCTAGGCTTTCCTTTTCCACAATAGCTACTTTTAAGCCTAATTGAGAAGCACGAATTGCCGCAGGATAACCACCTGGACCACTACCAATAACGATTACGTCGTATGCCATTGTATAACTAATTTGAGTAATGAATGAGGGTGCAAAAATACCCCCAAAATCGCAAAAGAAAAAACAAATAGGGAACTATTCAAAGAATACCCGAACCATCTGAAAAAACCATTTATTATCGTTGGGGCGCTGCTTATTCATCTGATTTTCATCAAACTTGCTTAGACCAAATAGCCCGGCCATATTACCCCCTCGAACGGCTATTTCTAAATACCCTGCTGAATTAAACCAAGCCAGCTTATCCGAGATGGGCACTTCCCCATAATGTTTGCTTAAATCGGTGATGGTTTCGTTGCGGGTAAAAACAATTTTGAAGCTTCTGCCTTGGGCTTGTATATCAAATTCTTCTTTACGAATATTCACCACCACATTTTCAAACTGATCTATAAATAAAATTTGTCCCTCCATCCAATTCGGACCTAATGTTGGTTGCATAGGATAAATTTCTTCTATCTCCTGAAATGCCACACCCGCATCTGCGATATTATTTGTTTTTACAAAAGCCCCAATGGCTTTAAAAATTTCTTGTGTAATTTCTAAAAAAGTATGCGCCTGCTTAAAATCTATTTTAATAATTTCTTTGGGCTTCCCTCCTAACATCATGGTTAAAAAACCATTATCGGGCGTGATAAAATATTGATTATTATGCTTGGTTAAAAGTGCATGCCTTTTAGGAAATTGGAAAAAGTTCACCATAATAAAATGCAGCGTGCCTGCTGGATAATGCTTGGCTGCATTATTAAAAATATAAGCCCCTTGTTGATAATTCTTACTGGATAAATAATGCGTGATATCGGCAATACCCATGCCTGGAATAGTTGACAGTATTTGCCCCTTGAGTGCGCCAATGATAAAATCTTCTTGGCCAATATCGGATGTTAAAGTAATGATGGGCATTTATTAATAACGAAAAACTGAGTTTTATATTTTAGAAATTCTTGAATTTATTTAGTGTTCTGCTATTTCACAAGCCTGCCTTCTTTAAAGAAAAATTGATGCACTAATTTATCGGCCCAGGCTGGAAAATATTTATTCATAAATACGGTTCGCTTGCCTGTAAAAGTAAGCACCAAACTACGCTTCCTTTTTTCAATAGCATGTATAATATGGGTAGCACATTCCTCCGAGCTCATCATTGAACCCTCATCCATGGGAGATTCTCCTTGTGCATTGGCGTTCTTGTCCAAGGCTGCATTTCTAATATTAGAAGTAGTGAACCCAGGGCAAACCCACATCACATGGGTGCCAGTTGAATATAGTTCCGTTTTCAAAGCTTCTAACCAACCGTTTAAAGCAAATTTAGAGGCAGAATACCCACTTCTACCTGGGAGCCCTCTATATCCTGCAATTGAAGAGACCCCTACTATTACCCCCTTATTTTGTTGAATGGAAGGAAGTGCCGCCTTCGTGCAATAGACAGTTCCCCAAAAGTTAATATCCATTACATTATGCAAGGTTTGCACCGAAACCTCAGAAACCAAGGCTCTCATAGAAATGCCTGCATTATTTATTAAAACATCTATTCTGCCCCAGTTATCAACAACTTGCTTGATAAATGCTTCCGATTGGTCTTGTTTACTCACATCCACTTGCGCTGTATATAAATTGGAAGAAGGAAATTCTGAAGCTAATAAAGAGAGTTTATTTTCATTTCTACCACAAGTAGCCACTTTTGCACCCAATGCCAAAAACTGCGCCACCAAAGCCTTTCCGATGCCATCAGAACCACCAGTGATAACCACAATTTTGTCTGTGAAATTGGACATCTTTTAGAGTTTCTACAAATATAATTCTTATTTGAAGATGAACGACTTAGAAGGGTTTTGAGTGGGGAAAATAAATACCCCCTTTTATTTGGATAGTTTTCATTAATGCTTATTTTTGCACTCCCCTAAAAAGGGCGGTTAGAATTGGTAGCTCAGTTGGTAGAGCAATACACTTTTAATGTATGGGCCCTGGGTTCGAGTCCCAGCCAGTTCACAATCTAGCTTGTAATAAGCACTAAAAACTCCGAAATCTTACGAAATCGGAGTTTTTTTATGCCCTTGTGGCACGCTTTTGTAGTCTTTTGTATTGGATTGTGTGGCTCGGTTGGTAAGCTTAACTATTTTGAAAAATTTTATAAAGTTCAACATTTGAAGCAATGCCAAGCTTTATAAATATATTTTTTTTAAAAGTAGAAACTGTGTTTGATTTAATACCTAATTTTTTTGCAATATCATTAGTAGATACCCCATTGGTAATATAAAATGCTACTTCCTTTTCACGAGGGCTTAGTTTATTCATATTATTTAAAGTATCAGGAGCTTGCATAAATTAATTATAGCTTATTTACTCAAATTCATTACTTGCGTTACAGTTGGCATAATAACAATGCGAATACGGCGATTATTTAAACGTCCTGCTTTAGTCTTATTATCATCTATTGGAACGTACTGACTTCGTCCTGCTGCAATGATACGTTTAGGATCAATCTTATATTTAGTTTGTAAAATTCTAGCAACTGCAGTAGCTCTGTTGACACTTAAACTCCAGTTGTCATTTTTAACATTGCTTTTAAAGGCTTTGTTATCCGTGTGCCCTTCAATCATAAATGTCAAATCGGGTTGTGCTTGTAATAAACCAGCAATGGTGGCTAAAATCTGTTTCGATTTTTTTGTCAGCGTGTAACTACTGCTATTAAATAAAATTTTATCAGAAACATCTATAAATACATACCCTTTGTTCAATTTAACATCGGCATCTGCAGCGGTATACTTTTTCATATCTGCTTTAAAGCTATCTAACCAAAGATGATCCCCGCCATTTTGACCTTTAGTAGTTTTAATACCTGCTAACTCTGACTTGCTAAGTAAGGAGAGTCCTAGCATTTGATTTAAAAACACTTCCCCCTCAGTAATTACTGGTGGCTTAGAGGCTAATGCGCGGTAGTAGCTAACACTATCTTTTAAAGTATTTACATTGTTGTTTAATACAACAAGGCTTGTTGTAAAATTAGTAACCGTGTCGGTTAACTTAGTTTTTAATGTATCATACTTTTTATTGAGCAAAGTATTAGCATCTAATGACTCAGTAAGTTTTCCCGGAGGAATGCAAGAAGCAAGTGCAATAATGATAGTGAAGGTGCTTATGTATTTTTTCATATTTAATTATTAAAGACCGAACGATGCTTTTTGAGCGTTAAAAATTGCAGTAATATCTGCTGATGTTAAAGCCACTGAATAGACCATGGCTGTTCCCATTTTGCCTATGACTGCTCTAGTAGAAGGGTTATACGGATCATAGCCAATATGAAAATTAGTAGCGCCCTTGATTGTCAAAGAATTATGAGTCGTTCCAGTGTATGCATAACTGATTCCACTAGCATTACATAAATAAGCAGTTGCCGAACCCGCATTGACGCTAATCACAACCATAGACCATTGATTGTTTGGTACCATTAAATTGGATCGCCATCCATAATTAGTATTATCCCAGCTATAACATAAATTGCCACTTGCTATATATAAATGTGTACCACCACTACCAAAACTTGGATCAGTTCGACGACAAATCACAGCGCCATCAAAAGACTGAGATGGATTTATCCAAGCAATATAGGTTATCTCATTATCAATGGTATAAGTCTTAGATGTTATTGCATTAATATTAGAGCCAAATGTGAAACTCCCTGAACCATTTGCTAAACTAGATTTGCCAAATGCTGGACTACCTACCAAAGTAGCATTACCAGCTGGGGATAAGCCACTTATATCAGCCCAAGTATTTCCTGAACCACTATACGATGCAGAACGTGTCGCATCTAAGTATAACATTAGTCCGTTTGTAACAGGATTTGCTGCAGTAGGTACATTATCAAATGGTAAAGTTGTAAAACTTTGTGCTGTACCATATGCTGTACCAATAGAATTAGTCGCATAGGCTCTCACATAATAAGTGGTGCCCATCGCCAATCCAGACATTGTACTAGTAAATGTACCAGAGGTGGTTCCATCGGTGGTTTTACTATTTGCAATTGTTGGCGTTGCCGATGTACTCCAACATATCCCAGAAGCTGTAATTGCTGAACCACCATTCGATGTAATGGTTCCTCCTGAAACTGCATCTACTTTTGAAATACTACTTGCTGCAGTGGTACTAAGTATTGGTGCTGTTGCTGTTGATACAAAACTAGTTTCAGGCCCATAAACAGTGCCCACACTATTGGTTGCAAATGCTCTTACATAATAAGTAGTCGCTGGTGTCAATCCAGTTAAACTACTTGTAAATGTTCCAGAACCCGTTCCACTAGTAACACTATAGGTAGATGAACCAGTTGTTGTACCCCAAACGACCCCTCTTGATGTAACAGTTGCGCCACCGTCAGATGTAATAGTTCCTCCGCCTGTTGCTGAGGTTCCTGAAATAGCTGAAATTGTTGCAGTTGCTGAAACTGTTGGTAAAGTTAAAGTCGTGAATGTAATATCTGGACCATAACTTGTTCCTAAATAATTGGTTGCATAAGCACGAACATGATAGGTAGTACCTTGTGTTAATCCTGTAATTGAACTTGTGAATGTGCCTGATGTTGCACCGTCGGTAGTTTTTGTAGCAAGTGCAATAGTTGGATTCACACTTGCATCCCAAACTAATCCACTTGTAGTAATGGTTGCTCCACCCGTGCTACTAATTGTACCTCCACCTATCGCCGATGTAGTGGTTAGGGATGTTGGTGTAGCAGTCACTGAAACAGTTGGTGTGGTTTGAGTAGTGAAACTAGTTTCTGCACCATAAGAAGTTCCTTGCACATTGGTTGCAAATGAACGAACAAAATAGTTTGTTCCTTGAGAAAGTCCTGTCAGCGTGCTTGTAAATGTGCCGCCACCTGAACCTACTGTTACACTATATGTT
>CANCRC010000062.1 GCA_947380435.1 Chitinophagaceae bacterium | reverse complement strand
TCATTCATGGTAGCATAATTAGTACTAGCCCCTATGTATTTTTTAACCCAACTATTTAATATGCCCGTGCCATTAATACAAAGTAGCATACCAATTCTATTTGCTGCAGTTGTATGATTTACATGCGCAAAACTATTCACCCTTGATTGAATATCATAAGAAAGTGTATT
Source organism: Chitinophagaceae bacterium (assembly GCA_947380435.1). Lineage (GTDB taxonomy): Bacteria > Bacteroidota > Bacteroidia > Chitinophagales > Chitinophagaceae > Sediminibacterium. The sequence continues at coordinate 10,965 of CANCRC010000062.1, read as the reverse complement.
GCCTACTCCATATATAACGCCTGAAGTACCTGCAGTGGCGGCTACTTCACCTGGTTCAAGCACATTTAAAGAAAGGGCATTATTGGGTTGGTCTCCTGCTTTATAACTAATAGGTATACCCGCTTTTAAGAATAAAGTATTTGCAATACTTGCACTTAGTGCACCATGGTTACTAAATACATCTTGCACTTCAGGAAAAATACGCTGCTCAAAACCAAAATAATTTAATAGCTCTTTTGAAATACAATTGTTTTTAAAATTCCAGAATATGCCTTCCGATAAGGCAGCTATGCTGGTAGTAATTTCTCCTGTTAATTGCATGGCAATAAAATCGCCAGGTAGCATTATTGTATGAATTTGTGCATATACAGCTGGTTCATTTTCTTTTACCCAGGCTAGTTTAGCGGCTGTAAAATTCCCTGGTGAATTTAATAAATGGGAAAGGCATTTTTCATGACCAATTGTATCAAAGGCTTTATCGCCATAGGGAACTGCCCTACTATCACACCAAATAATGCTATCTCTTAGGACCTTTTTATTTTTATCTACTAGAACCAAACCATGCATTTGATAGGCAATGCCTATGGCTGCAATATTATTTGAATCATAGGAAGGAAGGGCAAGTTTAGCTGCTTTATGTAGCTTTAAAATACCTGCTTGAACCTGTTCCCACCAAATTGTAGGAGATTGTTCTGCCCAGCCATTTTGATGAGAGATAATGGCATTTTCAGTATCTGGATAAGACACCGTTAGAATACATTGCTGTGTAGCTGCTTCTACTAAAGAAACCTTAATAAAGGAAGTGCCAATATCAATGCCTAGTAAATACATATAGTTTGCTTACTATCTAAAACTAAGAAATAGTTCCCTGTTTTTGGCATATAAATTTAAAAAATAGGCATAAAAAAACTGCCCCCAAATTGGGGGCAGTTTATATAGTATGCTAAATTCTTAATTAGAAATTAGGATTCTTAATTGGAGCACTTGCTGCTGATGGAGCGTTTAACTCAAACTCATCACCAGGTACATCCCAGTAGTCCATGTAGTTGTAGTTCATAATTGCATTTGTCCAAACAACTTCTTTTACATCAAATACAGTACAACCGTAACGACCACCACCGTTAGCCACTGGATAAGTCCAGCCCCAACGTCTTGCATCGTAGAAAGATAATCCACGGAAAGCAAGAGCAACTCTTCTTTCTTTAGTTAATAAAGTTAAAGCGTCTGTTTTAGTTGTTGCAGTTGCAGCAGTTAAGCCAGCACCTTGGTAGGTTCTTACAGCATCGATATAACTTAAACCAGTAGCAATATTACCCAATTGGATATTTGCTTCTGCTTGCATCATAGCATTCTCTTCGTAGCTAGCAGCAATGATTAATTCGTATTGACCAACGTTCTTTGTACCATAAGAGTAAACACCTGCAATAGTACCGCCACCTGGTAAATCGGTAGTTTGCCAGTTAGGGTTTAAACTCCATCTTGTACCAAAACTAAGACCTTGTGTAAATTGGTAACCTAATTTAAAGTTACTTTCTTTACGCTTGTCACCTGTAGCAAAATCTTGAACAAAACGCTCACTAATTTTGAATGTACCGCTACTTGCTTTGTTAGTAGCTAAAGCTGATGCAGTTCCACCGCCAACACCAAACCAGTTATTGACATCTGAAGTACGACCAGTTAATACATAGTCAGAACTCTTCACACCATTAGATGTTAAAGTTAAAATTGTATTCCAATCGGCAGTAGTCATCACACCAGTGAAAGCATTTTTTGAAATAGTAACACCTGCTACACCATTTACAAAAGTTGACATTTTATTTAATAAAATATTACGTGCTTTTAAAGTATTGATGTTTCGAACCCACATGTCTTTAGTCATTAATTGACCATTACCTACTTGACTAGATTCAGGAATTAATTTTCCTAAAACTGCTGTGTAGTCTGCTGTATTAGAAGCAGACCCTAAAGTTGTAGCAGCTAAATCGTAGTAGTAATTAGAACGTGCAATAATTGCATCGTGAGATACATAAGTATTGCTTGTTTGACCAGCAGTATCAGTAATGATACCAGCTATGTACATTGTTCCAATTTGAGCATAAGCCCATCCTTTCCAGAAATATGACCATGCTTTAACAGTAGCAATTTTAGTTGCTTTATCGCCAGTGTAAGTAACCTTATCAGCTATAGCGATAACGTTATTACAAGCTTGTTGCATAGCATACATGTTCATCCACTCATACATCAAGGCATTATTTCCTTGAGCAGTAGCTGCTCTTGAATTATAAGCGCGGATAATGGCTGGGTTTGGAGAAGGATTGGTTAAAGTAGTAGCTGCAGTTGAAGCTGATCCGTTTAATTTGATCCACTCTGGAGAAGGGATAGTTGTGATTTGGTTGTTAGAACCTTCACCGCCACCAATAATATCTCCCATTTCCTCATGGTAGCCTCTTGGTAGAGAGAAGTAGCTATCACCTAGCCATCCATCACCATAGCTTAAACCATTTAAATAGATACCACCTTGAGCAAGCTTTGTTAAGCCGCCCTCTTCGGTAACGTTACCACCCAATGTTGGTGAATTTGGATTACCAACTTCTAAATCTTTTTGACAGCTAGTCGAAAACATGACTAGAGCTGCGAAAAAGCCTAAGTAAAGTATTTTTATTTTATTCATGACTATTATTTTTTAAATTTTTTGGATTAGAAACCTATGTTTAAACCAATTTGATATGATTTAGTATTTGGCATAGTACTGTGGTCAATTCCTCTATCGAAAGAAGAGTTAACAGAACCAGAACTAATCTCAGGATCCATACCAGAATACTTAGTCCAAGTCATGATATTACGTCCTGTAAATACTAATTGTAGTTTTCTAAATTTCTTGAAGGTATTTGTCTTCGCTAAATCAATACTTAAAGAAACGTTTCTTAATCTTACGAAAGAAGCGTCTTCTAAGAAGTAGTCTTTAGTAACGTTGTTACCTACACCACGCGTAGAACCCCATAATGCATAGTAGAAACTACCATGGTAAGCAGTCCATGCAGCTGGAGTGAAACCAGGAATGTTAACTACTTTATCGAAGTCATTGCTAATACCATCACGGTACATCCACTCTTTAGTTTGGTTATATAAATGAGCGCCGTTGATCCAATCAAATTGGAAATTCAAGTTGATGAAATCCTTGTAAGTGATGTTATTAATAAATGACATATTAAACTTAGGACTAGGATCTCCTAATGGTAATTGCTCAGAACCAATCATGGCACCTTTAGTAGCAGTATCTACTACTACATTACCACCATATACTGGATCTGTAACTACTACATATCTTCCAGAAGACTTCATAGCGTCTGTGAAGTATGCAGAACCATCTGTACGAACTTGATCTAAGCTTCTAATAGTAGGGTAAGCATAAATTTGTCCAATTGGCTTACCAGCAACTAATACTACGTTCGTAGAACCAGCAGCAGAAGTCAAAGGAATAGTTGCACCACCTTTGATTGCATCAATCATAGAAACTTGCGTTCCGTAGTTAGTAGTGAAATCCCAACTTAAATTCTTAGAAGAGAAAATTGGCATATTTAATGAGAACTGAGTACCATGTGAACTCATGTCAATAGCGTTATCTAAGATACCACTTGCACCAGTTGATAAAGGAACTGCAATGCTATAAATAACATTAGCAGAACTTCTCTTCCAGTAAGTGAATGATCCATTGATAGACTTTAACCAATTTGAATTTGTATTTGTATTAATAGTGAAGTCTGTACCAAATTCAGTCTCTTTAGATACCTCAACATTTAAGTTAGGGTTTCTTGAAGGATTAGAGAATGCATAAGTTACACCGTTTCCAATAGCTTGTTGGTTCAATACAGGGTAACGATCGAAGGCACCTGGTTGAATACCCGCCTCACCATAAGCTGCTCTTAACTTGAAGAAAGGAACTACATCTTGTAATTTACCTTTCCACCAATCCATTTGAGATGGTAAGAAGTAAAGATCGGCATGAGGGAAAGTAAATGGTTTAGAACCTGCTCCAAATGTTGATGAGTAGTCAGTTCTTACACCCGCTGTTAAACCTAAGTAATTACTATAATCAAACTTTTGGTTAACCAAGAAACCATAAGTAACAAATGGTATTCTATAGTCGGTATTGATAACCTGAGTTGAAGTTGAAGTAAAGTTAATTGGAGGAGCCACTGGTAATGAATTACCGTAGTAGCCCACATAATGTTGGTCTTGTTTTCTATGGTCAAAACCTAATTGAGTATTAGTAGTCAAAGGAATTTTGAAACCAAAATCTTTTTCAAAATCGGTTTTGATATTCACAGTACTTAAGAAGTTTTTGAAATTACTTGTGTAATCATAACCAGTGATTTGACCACTGTTATCATTTCCACCACCTGCCCAATATTCCCAGAAACTTCCATTCTCTTCTGCAGTTTGGTTAGGATAAATTACATAGTCTTTAAAGCTTCTATAGTTCAAACCATATTTAGCATTGATATCAATAAACTTGTTCACTTTATAAGAAGCTTCAAAGTTTTGGATAACGTCCACTTTATCTTCACGCGCATTTGAATGCGTTGCTTGATAGAAAGGGTTGTAACCGTTTACACTTAAGAAACGTGCGTATTGGTTAGCTGGTCTTTGACCAGAAACTGGATCAATTGCTTTTAAGTCGAAGAAAGGTGAAGTATTCAAGAAAGAATATACTTGACCATTAGAACCTAAAGAGTTACCATCTGTTCCACCAGAACCAAATCCAAGACCTGGTGCCATGTCATTCTTTTGGTAAACTAATTGAGTAATTGAACGAATTCTAAAATTCTTAAATAATTCAGTACCAATATTTGCAGTTAAGTTAGTACGCTCTAAGCCACCATTCACATCCGTCATAATTGACGTCGCAGTTTTATTATGAGAAACTGAAATAGCGAAATCTGATTTATCAGAACCACCAGAAATATTTAATGAATTGTTCAAAGTGTTTCCTTGTTGGAACATTTGAGCAAAGTGATCGTACCAAGGCACAGATGCCGTGTAAGGAGAGTGGTTATAGTTTCTTTGATCTAATATACCATAACGAGCAGCTCCACCATATTGGTAAGCGATACTTTTAGAAGAAGTACTTCCACCCACACCCCAGATAGGGTCAACAGTTACTAATGCACCGCTAGTTGAAATTAATTCACCAGCAGCATTGGTTAAGTAAGGATGTAATTTAGATTTATTGAAGTTACCTACGTTCAACAATTCATTCACAGCATAGCTAGAAGAAACGTTAATTTGAGTAGATCCTCTTTTACCTTTTTTAGAGAAAATTTGGATAACACCATTCGCACCTTGCGCACCATAGATAGAAGCAGATGCAGCACCTTGTACTACCTCGACTCTTTCTACGTTACTTAAATCTAATGATTGGATATCTGTAGAACGAATCTCGATACCATCTAATAAAATCATTGGTTTAGTACCACCTTGTACAGTGTTAATACCTCTTAAGATAATGTTTACTGGATCACCTGGGTTACCAGAGATAGAAGAAATAGAAGCTCCTGGAATCTTACCCACCAAAGCTTGGTCGATAGAAGCAGAAGGAGCAGCAGGTAACTTGTCTGCAGTCACAGACTCAACAGAGATACCTAATTTTCTTTTACTTGTTGCCACACCAGAACCTGTTACAACTACCTCTGATAATGATTTCACATCAGTAGCTAATTTTACAGTTAGGTTTGCAGCAGCAGCTACAGTTTTTGATTCATATCCAAGAGCAGATACGACTAATGAAGCGCCGTTGGCTGCTTTCACTGTGAACGATCCATCAGGGTTAACTGTTGCACCAGTTCTTGTACCTTTTACTTGAACAGAAGCTCCAGATATTGGATCTCCTTTTTCATCAGTTACTTTACCATTGATGGTAAGGTTTTGGGCTAATGCAGTTCCTAAAAATAGGCACGATGCAAGTAGACTCCATAAGATTTTTTTTCTCATACTTTATTTGATTTTTGTTAAACTGAACTTGTCTAGTATATAACTCGAACGCCAAATTTAATATTTAATTAACATATAGCAAAGATTTTCACCAACTTTTCCCCATAATAGTCTATATTTTTAATAGACTATTATCGAATCATAAAATAACTGATTGATTTTCAATAATTTAAAAGCTCGAAAAAAATAAAAAAAATACAGAAATTTTTACAAACGAAGGCTAGTTATTTTAGGGCAGGATCGTTCTCTTTTTTAAGAAAATCGGCCGCAGAAAGAGTGCTCGATTCCCAATTCAAAAGAGCCTCATTGGGTACTTTTTCGATAGGCGTATGCCAGGAGGTAGAGGTTTCATTATAGGCTAAATTGGACTGGGAACTATAACAAGAAATAATGGACCATCTTGGACTATCCGATAGGTTGGCCTCGGAGCGGTGAAGGATATTGCTATGAAAGAACAAGGCATCGCCTGGCTCAATTTCAACATAGACTAATTCCATGGTTTTCAATGCATTATCCACCATAGTTTGGTCTGCGCCTACTTGTTCTCCTGCAAAACCATGGTTCACCCTGCCCAATTTATGGGAGCCTTTTATGACTTGAATACAGCCGTTTTCTTTGTTGGCTGGCGTAAGCGCCACCATTACACTCACCAGCTGGTCGGGAAACATAAACTGGTTTTTATACCAGTAGCCATAATCTTGATGCCATTCCCATGCACCGCCCACTTTAGGCTCTTTTTGCATGAGTTTGGAGTGAAAATGACATACCGGCGCATCACTGTCCAATAAATTAGCCACCGAATCCACCATTTTTTCAGATCTTGTTAAATAACCGAAAACATCATTGCCTGGTGTGAACCATAAAGAGAGCCTGGTTTTCTTACCTGTTTGATCGTTTAAATCCAAGGCATTCTTCTCCATAGCCTTATCCTGCAAAGCGGTAGAATACATTTTATCTACTTCTTGTTTTGAACAAAAGTTTTTAATAATGATATAGCCGTCTTTGTGATAAGCTGCAATTTGTTCTGTTGTTAACAATGAAGACATATGGTAAAATTTATAAAATGATTATTAAATAAAATAATTGCAATTAAGTAGCTGAATATTCTAACAAAGTAGTTAAGTAAACAGTAGTAATACAAAAAGTTTTCATTACTAAATATACAAAAACTTTATAAAGGAAATAGCGACTAGACCTATTTTTTATTTAAATTGAGGAGTGAAAAAATTATAAAAAACGAAAAATGAAAATAACGAAAGAAGCAGTAGAGCTTGCAGCAAAAACCATTCAACCTTATATTCACCGTACACCTGTACTTACAAATAAAAGTATTAATGAGTTAACGGGTATTGATTTTTATTTCAAGTGTGAGAATTTTCAAAAAATTGGGGCCTTTAAAATTAGAGGAGGCATGAACGCTACTTTAAGTTTAAGTCCTGCACAATTAAAAAATGGAATTGCCACGCATTCATCGGGCAATCATGCACAGGCATTGGCCTATGCTGCTAAAACATTAGCCATTAAAGCATACATAGTTATGCCGAAATCTTCTCCTCAAGTAAAAGTAGATGCAGTGAGAGGTTATGGTGCAGAAGTAATTATTTGTGAATCCAATCAAGCAGCAAGAGAGGCCGCCTTAGATAAAGTGGTGGCAGAAACCGGTGCTGAATTTATACACCCTTATGACGATTATAGAGTCATAACGGGTCAAGCTACTTGTGTAAAAGAATTAATTGAAGAAGTACCCACACTTGATGTAGTCATTACACCTGTGGGTGGTGGGGGTTTACTTTCTGGCACTTGTTTAGGGGCAACATTTTTTAAACCTGGTTTAAAAGTATATGGCGGAGAACCAGAAGGGGCAGCAGATGCAGTATTAAGTATTCAATCGGGTAAAGTAGAAAAAGCTCCTTTTATAAATACCATTGCAGATGGACTATTAACCACCCTTAGTGAACAAACACTAGGCATTATTAAAGAACATGTAACAGATATACTATTAGTTTCTGAAGAAGAAATTATTGCAGCGCTTCGTTTAATTTATGAAAGAATGAAAATTATTGTAGAGCCAAGCTGCGTAGTGCCTTTTGCAGCAGCAATGCGCAATGCCCATTTATTCAAAGGTAAAAAAGTAGGAATTATTTTATCAGGCGGCAATGTCGATTTATCAAAATTTGGAACTTGGTTTCCCCCAAAATAAATAGCTAAGATCTCTACCCTAAATAAATCCTATATTAGCAAAGAAAAAGAAACAAATAAAAATTGAAGGTTAACCTTCAAAATATAAATAAACTTACCGCTATGGAAAAATACTTTGCACCAAAATATTTAAGTTCAAAAAACTTTTCACCTATGACTAAAAAATTATTATTAGTTGTTATCACAATTGTATTTGCGCTAAACACGTTTAGTCAAGTGCTTTCTTATCAAACAGTTAAAAGTGCAAGTTTTGATTATTCAAAATTAGCCTTGATAGATACTGAAGTAAATAAATATGTGCAAAATCATTGGCTGGTAGGTTCAACAGTTATTATTGTAAAAGACAATAAGGTTGTGTATCATAAAGGTTTTGGCTATGCTAATGAAGCAAGTAAAACACCTATGCAAGAGAACGCTATTTATCGCATTATGAGTCAAACCAAGGCCATTACCAGCTTAGCTGTTATGCAACTCTATGAAAAAGGAAAAATAAATTTAGACCAAAACGTTTCCGATTTTATACCAAGTTTTAAAAACCCAAGAGTGCTAAAAGATTTTAATAATGCCGACTCTAGTTATACTTCCATTCCTGCTAAAAGAGAAATTACCATTCGTGATTTATTAACCCATACTTCTGGTATTGACTATACCGATATTGGTTCTAAAAATATGAGCGCTATTTATACAAAGGCGGGCGTTCCCTCAGGCCTAGGTAAGTTTAAAGAATCCTTACTAGATAAAATGACAAAACTAGGTACACTTCCATTGGTGCATCAACCAGGTGAAAAATTTACCTATGGTCTTAATACCGATTTGCTAGGATGTATAGTAGAAATAGTAAGCGGCACTACACTTGAAAATTATTTTCAAAAAAATATTTTTGATCCATTAGGTATGAAGGATACTTATTTCAATGTACCTGCTTCAAAAGGCAATAGAATGCCCACTGTCTATACAGAAAATGAAGCTAACCAAATTATAGAATGGGGGCCAAGTTTTAGAAATTTAAATCCTAATTACCCCTTAGTGCCTAAAACTTATTTTTCAGGAGGTGCAGGTTTATCTTCTACTGCCTATGACTATGCCATTTTTTTACAAATGATATTGAATGGCGGAAAATATAATGGTAAACAAATTATAGCGCCACGCACTGCTGCCATTATGATAAGTCCCCAAACGGATTATAAAGCCCTTGGTACTGACGATTTTAGTTTAGGCTTTTCTATTACTTCAGAAAAATCGGCTCGTTTAAATTCAAGAAATAAGGGTTCATTTTCTTGGGGTGGTTATTATGGTACGAATTATTGGGCCGACCCAGTAGACAATTTAGTAGTACTCGTAATGACACAACATACTCCTAATTCACATGGAGATTTAACCAATAAAATTGAAAGAATTATCTATGGAAGTATGGTGAAGTAATACTTTTCATGGCGAACTTATACTTTTTAAATGAGCTTATTCTAAATGTTTAATAAGCTCAGTCTTACTCCATTTTTTGGTATCTACAATCCAGGCGCCAGTATGTTCTGTAATATTCATAAGTATATCCCAGGCCTGTGCCATTAAGGCTTTCTTAATAGCAGTATTTTTAAAATTTTTATTCAGTTCTATTTTACCAATAATTTCACCATTAAGTAAATAAGCAGTTTGATTAAATATCTTACCCACTACTTTATTATTTTTGCCAAAAAAACAATCTCCAATTAAAATGCCAATTACTTTTTCTTGCTGCACATCCAATATCATCATGTTTTGAATGTAAGCGGTGGTTTCTTTGTTTTGGTTTTGGATTAGATACATAATAAATGATTAATTGAATTAAGATTTGCTATTAATAATTTTAAGCAACTTGATTATAGGGAATTTGTTGCATAAGCATATTAACAATGTCTTCTGTAGAGTGTGTAAGCTTATAGTCAATAGTATTATCTGCCAAAATCCATTCAGCAAATATTTGATTAAAATTCTTATCTATTTTTTTAATCACTTTCACACCCAATTTTTTCATAGCGGCACCATTGCATTCTTGTTCGAAATGGTTTAATATAGGTATACTTAATAATTTCTTTTTTAAATACATGGCTTCTGCAGGTGTTTCAAAACCACCCGCTGTGATAATGCCATGACAACTAATTAAACTTTTCGTGAAACTCGCATTATCAATAGGAAGTAGTGTAATATTATTATACTTAGTGACCTGCTTCACTTCCTTAGTAAAAACTTCAAAAGAAAATTTTGATTGCGCCAATAAATGTGGGTTTAAAATAGATAGCGAATACTGAGGTAAATAAACAGTGATATGTCCATTGTCAACAGGACTAGCATTTATAATTTCATCTTTTATAATAGGGTTGAATATATTATTATCATAGGACTCAAAATGCAAGCCCATATAATGCGAGCTTCTTACAAATTTATCTAATACCCAATTACCTAAAGGATTAAAGCTATTTGATCTTGGTGTTAATTTACTTTGAAAACTAGCCTGGTGCCCGAACTGAATACTTTTTTTCTTCTTTAATGTACAAGCTAAAGAGGTGATGAATTCAAAATCGTTGATAATGACATCATAATTTTCAATAGGTAATGCCTTCGCTTCTTTATAAATATTAAAGCCTAGTGATTTAGATATTTTCCCATAATCCATCCCGCCTGTTGACTTATAATGTAAACTAATTCCATTACTTCTATATTTAATGGGCAGAGGAGTTTGTAATTGTGCATTAGAACCACTCAAGAAAAAGTCTACCTCTCCATATTTTTTTAAATAGG
>CANCRC010000061.1 GCA_947380435.1 Chitinophagaceae bacterium | reverse complement strand
TACATACTCGTTATCATAGCCAAATAGTTGAAACAAATTGGTTTCATTAATGAAGGGTTGGGTAAATCTGTTCGCATCCAATGAAATGCCCTTACTATGAAACTCGTGCAAGCTTACTGGTATAGCAGGAACAAAACGTCCCATAATGCCATCTACTGCATGCATGGGTATACTCCAAATTCTAAAAAATCCTAAAATATGATCAATTCTAAAAGCATCAAAATAAAAACGCATTTGCTCGAAGCGAAGTTTCCACCAACTATAATTGGTAGCGGCCATCTTTTCCCAGTTATAAGTGGGAAAGCCCCAGTTCTGTCCTTTCACAGCAAAATCATCTGGAGGAGCGCCAGCTTGTCTGTCCATATGAAATAAGTCTGAATGCTGCCAGGCATCGGCCCCAAACCTATACACACCAATAGGAATATCTCCTTTTACAATAATGCCGTTATCATGCGCATACCTAGTAGCCGACTTTAATTGCAAATGCAAATGGTATTGTACATAATAGTAAAAGCTAATTTCTGAATAAGTACTAGACTTAGGGTCCGCCAATTTTTGAATAGCTAATTCATTGTATTTTGAATGTGTTGGCCAAGCATTAAAATTAACTGTACCATGCAATTCTCGTAAATAAGAAAATGCACTATAAGAAACCAACCAGTGTGCATTGTCTTTAAAAAATTCAGTGAAACTAGCCGAGGCCAATTCATGTTTACCATTTTTATCAAACAAAGTTCTTAAAACCTTCCATTTCAGTTTCATCACAGCCTCATAATCGACAGTCTCTAATGCATTTAATTTTTCTTTTTCAATAATATAAGATTCAATTAGACTTTCTTGCTTGGGCAATATCATCTCATCTATTCTTATAAGTAGTGGATGTAGTGCAAATGCCGATATAGCAGCATAAGGATAAGAATCCATCCAAGTATGGGTAGCCGTGGTATCGTTTACAGGTAATAGTTGAATTAACTTTAATCCAATTTTCTTTGACCAGTCTACTAATAATTTAATATCTGAAAATTCACCTACACCACAACCTTCATTCGATCTTAAGGAGAATACAGGAATGGCTACCCCTGCTCCTTTCCACTCTGTATTATTCACTGCAGCAAAACCATCATTGCAAATAACTAATTTATTTTTACTGGCAGGTTCATAGATAACTCTATTATTGCCTGACTCATAACTTATAAATAATTTCTTTTTGTTATCATAAATTCCATACTTATATATTAAAGGAAAAGAAGTATCCTTTAAATCCAAGGCTAATTCAAAATAAACCGAGTCTTTTATTTTGGTAAGTGGTATCGTTTTTTGAATATCCCAATTACCCAATACAGCTGACTCTCCGATCATACATAAGCTTTGTCCTTTTTTTAATAGTGGTGACTTTACCTTAAATAAATGCGTTTTTGTTTTGGTTATTTTTTTGGCAAGCGCAGATTCTACATTATCTTTTAATAAAGTAGAAGTAAAGGGCTCTGTATAAAATACATTTTCAATTTGACCTGCAAAATTCCAAGTATCTATTAAAACAAGCTCATCGTTTGAAATAGAGGCTAGGTCAATTAATTTATCATTCCCCCACTCTAGTATTTCTGTTCCATTATCATCCTTAATTAAATAATGATAAGTTATTGTATCGGCAAGTTCTGTCTTTGGAAAATTTAAATGTAATACCCAGTAGGTTTCATTTAAATAAACCAGTGGAATGGCATTATGAGATTCCCCTCCACCTAACAATGGATGATTCCCATAAATCCATATACTTTGACCGTAAGCAGTTTGATACTTAAGATGAAAGCTTAGTTTAATCGTATTTTCTTTTTTAACTGTTTTGGTTTTCATGCAATCAAAATCTCTATTCAATCGTTATAAGCAAGTTAGATAGCTAAAGATAAAATAATAAAGTGTACAAAAAACACATTAAATTTAATTTTAGTTAAATAAATCTAGCAGTCGTATATTTATGTATACTACTTATTATCAATTGATTATGAAATTTAATGGATAAAATTATCATTTATACCGATGGTTCTTCAAGAGGTAATCCGGGTCCGGGCGGATTCGGTGCTATATTAATGTGGGCAGGCAAAACCAAAGAATTACATGAAGCCTATCGTAAAACCACTAATAATAGAATGGAATTATTAGCGGTGATTAAAGCCATAAGCGCCTTAAAAACGAAGACCCTACCTATTCATATATATACCGATAGTAAATACGTAGTAGAATCGGTAGAAAAAAAATGGTTAGACAACTGGATCAGAACCGATTTTAAAGGCGGTAAGAAAAATAAAGACCTTTGGTTAGCCTATCATAAAATAGCCACTCCTTATACTATAAAATTTCATTGGGTAAAAGGGCACAGCGATAATCCACACAATAATAGATGCGATGTATTAGCTACAGAGGCTGCCGACAATGGGCCTTGGAAAATTGATGAAGTTTTCGAATTAAATGAAGCTGCTAAATAATATTTGAAATACTAAATAGTAGTTGAACTACTATTAGATACTTAAAATTTAGATGGCTTTGAACTTCGGTATAAGTACACGAAAAGAGCCAAATAAAACGCCTCCAAATACTAAAGTACCCGCCACACTATAAGGATAGAAAGGTAAACCGTCTACCATAGTTTGTATAAGACCAGTAATTGTAAATGCATGATGATATCCTCCGCCTTGAGACCATACTAAAAAGTTAGAAACTAAAAAGTATGCAGTAGGTGCACTTAAAAATCCAATAAAATATTTAGAAAGTTTATTGCTTTGTAAACCAAAACCAAATACAGCAGTACCCGCAATTAATACATAGTTTAATAATTGACCTTCATAAAAGCCTTCGATAGGAGTTAAATGATATGTATATAATACTTGGTATAATAAGTCTGAAATAAACATAGAAAGTATTGGCAATAAAAAAGCATATTGCTTTTGTCTTGCGAATAAAGATCCTCCAAATAAGGCAATAGCAATTTGTGGTGCGAAACCATAAGGTCTTCCAGGTAATACACGGTATAATGCACTAGTAAGTATCATTATAACTAAGGCCACCAATATTTGCTTATTAAATCTCATTTTTTTGTTTTTAACTTTAAAGGGTAGGCTTCTTATAAAAGCCTAGGAAACAAAAATAAGGTTTTCATTCATTATTTATAAAGAATGATTTTCCTCAATTGTGAATAAACTATTTAGGGACATAGGCCTTAAACAGTAAGGCTTGCAATTTAGCCTTTAGTTTGACCATGGTATTTGGTGTTAAAAGCGCAGTATCACCGGCTTTATAAGCTATATCTTCAATAACAACTTCACCCTCCATGACTAATAAAAGTTCTAAGCTATAGGTAGTAATTGTATAATCCTCTCCCCTGTTTAAGGCTATTTTAGTTAAACCAAAATCGGGCACGGGACAGGGATAGTTCACCTCTTGGGTATTCAGCTTCTCTCCTTTTAGGATTAAAGGATAAGTGGGTACAAAACTAACATGTTGAATAAGCTCCTTAACATCTACATGCTTGGGGGTTAATCCTCCTCTTAAAACATTATCACTATTCGCCATTAATTCAATATTCTGTCCTTCTAAATAAGCATGTAATATGCCTGCCCCTTGAAAAATACCTTGGTACTTTGGAATATTTACAATGTTTAAAATATAAATGGAGAAAATTCCTTTATCAATATTTTTTGCGGGAATCCCGTCCGCATAATATTTATGCGCCCAGAAATGTGGATCCTTTTTAGTAACTGCTCCTCTTGCAACAGCCTCAGCTGCTTCTTCTAATAATGGTTTTAAAATAGCATCAGATGCCTCCATGGGTAGCTGCATAAAATAAGAATACAAATGCTGATAGCTGCCTCCTTTGAATTCATTTAATAAGGGTTTTAAATAGGAATAACTATTCAGCCTCTCTTCCAAAATGGCTGGCGCTAAAAAACCATGTAGTAACCAAAAATCACTCAGCGCCACCATCACTTCTGGTTTATGATTCTCGTCTTTATAATTTCTATTGGCTGCATCAATGGAGATATCCTTGGCTTCTTCTGCTTTAAAACCAATAACTGCATTTTCTTTACTGGGATGCACTTGAATACTTAGCATCTCCTGCACATCCAAAATTTTATATAAATAAGGCAGTGTTTTAAACTTAGTGGCTATATCTTTTCCCAACCATTGAGCGGGCTGCTCTTTTATTAATTGCGCTAAGTCTTTCTCTCCATCTGGCGTTTGTATAGTCGAAGCTGCTAAAGCATGCGCCCCCATCCAATATTCAGCATAAGGCAAATGATTTACATTTTCTACGCCCATTAAATTAGGAAGAAAGGTTTTACCTCCCCAATCATAATGCCTATGTTTTCCTTGTAATTTATACGCTTTTTGCATGTAGATAAAATGTCGATGTTTGAGCTATACGTTAAAGCTAAAGAATTTTAAATGAGCAACAAAGAAATAGGGTTATTTGGTGAAAATACCGCCGCCCAACACCTTAGTCAATTAGGCTTTGAAATACTTCATCGCAATTGGAGATACAAACATTTAGAAATAGATATTATTGCGCGTAAAGAGCATCTATTACATATCATTGAAGTAAAAACCAGAACCAGTATTGAATTTGGGTATCCTGAACAATTTATAAGTAGGCAAAAAATGCAGTTTTTAAAAAATGCGGCTGCTCATTTTCAATACCAAAACCCTGGGTGGAAATACTTGCAGTTCGATGTCATTTCCATTTTCTTGAATGAGAAACAAATATGGGAATTAGCTTTTTTCGAGGATGTGTATTTCTAAAAAGTATTAGCCAATTAGCTCCTGCATTTTCTCTACCATTTTATAGGTAGCTGGACACAATTCAACGTTTTGCTTGTGCACATGCATGTACTCGGTCATTTTTCTTTTGGTCAAGTGTGGAAATCCAGCACAATCTGCTGGTCTAATTTCATAAATAGTACACTTATTCGTTTTCAAATTTAAAAACTGACAAGGCTGTAATTTATTCAACCAATCTTTATCCTTTTTATCATATTCCAAATACTTTTCTTTAAAAGCAGCTGGTGTCATTTCTAAATGACTTGAAATTCTTTTAATATCGGTAGGTGTAAAAGTAGGGCTCATTGTTTTGCAACAATTGGCACATGATAAACAATCTATCTCCTTCCAAACTAAGGGGCTAATTTTTTGAGTTAATTGATCAAGTCCTTTTGGTGTGTTCTTTTCTATTTTTCTAAGAAATGATTTTAATTGTTTCCCGTTATGCCTCACTTTCTGCTTAAATGACCTTAAATTTACTTTCATATTGATGATTAATCTGACGCGAAATAAAATCATTAATGCATAACTATCAAATCTTTTATTCAAGCATATGAATTGGGCTCCCTATAAAAAAGGATTCAAAGCATTCTTACAACTTGAAAAGTCGTTAAGCGCACATTCTGTGGAAGCTTACTTAAGAGATATTGATAAATTAACCAACTACCTTGAATCTAATGAAGAACCGCTGAGCCCTGCAGATATTACTTTACAACACCTGCAATCATTCATACAATGTATTGGAGAAATGGAGATGGCCCCTACTTCTCAAGCCAGAATTATTTCTGGTATAAAATCGTTTTTTAAGTATTGTCTATTAGAACAAATTTGCACGGTCAACCCTACTACACTTTTACCTAGCCCTAAAACAAGACGTAAACTGCCCGATGTTTTAAGCTTTGAAGAAATTGAACTATTAATAGGTCAGATAGATCTTAGTAAACCAGAAGGTGGCCGCAATAAAGCTATTTTAGAAACCATGTATAGCTCTGGCTTAAGGGTTACTGAAGCCATTAACTTAAAAATATCCTGTTTGTATTTAGATGTTGGCTTTATAAGAGTTATTGGCAAGGGCGATAAAGAAAGGCTCATTCCCATTGGATCGGATGCAATCAAATTTATTAAAATTTATAAAGACACTATTCGCGTTCATCAAACACCTGCCAAAAACTGCGAAGACATTTTATTTTTAAACAACCGTGGTAAAGGCCTTAGCCGGGTCATGATATTTTATATTATCAAAGACCTTATTTTAAAATCGGGCATAAAAAAATCGATATCTCCCCATAGTTTCAGGCACTCTTTTGCTACCCATTTAGTAGAGGGCGGGGCCGACCTAAGGGCCGTTCAAGAAATGCTGGGACATGAAAGTATCACCACTACCGAGATCTATACCCATATTAATAGAGAATACCTAAGAGATACCTTAGATCGCTTCCATCCTGCCTTCAAAAAATAACATAAAATACATATTTACTACCCGAAAATAAACTAGGTTTGTTCTCTAAAATTTATGTGCATGAAAAAAATACTTTTTGTTTTAACTACATTATTAAGCTTGTCTGCTACAGCTCAAGTTAAAATGCCTGCAGCCAGCCCTACTCAAACACTTATTCAAGATTTTGGATTAGGTAAAATTGAAATTGTTTATTCAAGACCAGGTCTTAAAGGCCGTGCCGCTTTTGGAAATGGTAGTTTATTAGCGCCTACTGGAATTGTTTGGAGAACAGGTGCGAACGGTGCCACTAAAGTTAGTTTTTCAGATCCTGTAACTATTGGCGATAAAACCTTAGCTGCTGGTGATTATGGTTTATTTACTATCCCAGGCGAAAAAGAGTGGACTATTATTTTCAATACTAACTCTAAAGGTTGGGGAAGTTTTGAATACAAAGAAGCGGAAGATGTAGTGCGTGTAAAAGTAAAACCTGAAATGACTAGCAATAGCACTGAAACATTTACAATTGGTATTGGAAATATTACCCCTGAAACAGCTACTATTTCTTTAAAGTGGGCTAATACCATGGTTAATGTTCCTATTAAAACAGATATTAAATCTACTATTCGTAAACAAGTAGAAGCCTCTACTACTGGTGCCACCGTTACTGGTGCAGCTTACCAAGCAGCAGCTAATTTCTATTTTGACATGGATAAAGATTATGCTAAAGCATTAGCCAATGTGAATAAAGCCATTGAATCTACTCCTACTGCCTATTGGTTATTTCTTTTAAAAGCAAAAGCTCAAAAAGAATTAGGCGATAAGAAAGCTGCTAAAGCAAGTGCTGAAACTTGTATTAAAATGGCAACTGAGGCAAAAAATATGGATTATGTGCGTTCTGCAAATGATGTGATTGCTTCTCTATAAACTAAATTTAGATTGATATTTAAAAGAGTCCCGTGTGATCCACGGGACTCTTTTTTTGAGATAGGCTCTAAATGTGCGGAAGAGGAGATTCGAACTCCCACGCCCGGGTATGGGCGCTACCACCTCAAGGTAGTGCGTCTACCAATTTCGCCACCTCCGCAGTATCGCAAACCTACTTAAAATTTCTTTTCTGCTAGTATTTTTTGCATCTTTGTAAGACTTCAAATTTTCACTATGTCTACTTATACCGTTACCTGCCCAAAATGTCAACACAACTTCGAGCCTACCGATGCTATTAGAGAAGAAGTGGAAAAAGAACTGCGCGGCAAAATGACCGACTGGCAAAAAAAGAAAGAAGAAGAAACAAGCGTTTTATTAGCCGAACAAAAAATAGCTATAGAAAATGAACTGGCAGAGAAACTAAAAAAAGATTTAGGCGCTCAGTACGATCATAAAATTAAAGTCATGCAGCAGAATGAGTCTGCCATGAGTAAGCAAGTAAAAGATTTTCAAGAGAAAGAATTGGAGTTTCTTAAACAAGTACAAGCTATTCAAGCCAAGGAAGCTGAATTGGAATTAGAACTTCAAAGAAAATTAGTAAAAGAAAGAGAAACATTAAAAGCACAAATACAAAAAGAAGAAATAGAAAGAGGTTCTTTAAAGGATCAAGAACATCTGCTTAAAGTGAAAGAACTAGAAAAGCAATTAGACGACCAAAGAAAGTTGGCCGATGAAATGAAGCGCAAGGCCGAACAAGGCAGCATGCAAATGCAAGGCGAAGTGCAAGAATTATTATTAGAAGAATTATTGAAAACAAGTTTCCCTTTTGACCAGATCTCAGAAGTGGGTAAAGGGGTAAGAGGTGCCGATTGCATTCAACTAGTGCGCAATAGCCTTGGGCAAGAAGCAGGTAAAATTATTTATGAAAGTAAAAGAACCAAAGACTTTAACCAAGAATGGATTGATAAATTAAAGGCGGACATGCGCAGTCAAGGTGCAGACATTGCAGTGATTGTTACACAAACCTTTCCTAAAGAATTAGATCGTTTTGGCGAAAAAGACGGCGTATACATTTGCTCTTTCCAAGAAGTTAAAAGTGTTGCCTTATTATTGAGAAATGCGATTTTAAAAGTTCATGATACTAAAAAGAGTCAAGTGAATAAGGGCGATAAAATGAGTTTTTTATATGACTACTTAACTAGCAATGAATTCAGCGAACAATGGAAAGCGGTGGGCGAAGGTTTTAGACAGATGCGCTCTAGTATTCAAAAAGAAAGAGACGCTATGGAAAAACTTTGGAAAGCTAGAGAAAAGCAACTCGAAAAAGTATTGCTCAATGCGATGCACATTAAAGGATCTATTGAAGGTATCGCAGGTGCTGACGCCATTCATTTAGATTTACTAGAAGATGATACCACCATTGGAATAGAAGAGGAATAAGTATCTAAGATGGCTTAACTATTACAAAGAATTTTTAGTGATAACAAGTAACGCAGACATAATCATTTCCAAAATGATAGTCTAAACTTACATTGATTTTATTTCCTTTATGTAAAATTTCTGCTGGTACAATTCCCCTATCCCCTTTTGTTAATTCAAGGATATTAAAATCCTTTGCAAAATCAATTCCCAATTGTTCATACTTTTTATACATGGCTTCCTTGGCTGCCCATAAAAATGCTAACTGATTCAATTGATCCTTTTCTACCAAACCAGCAACCATTGTTTTCTCCTGGTCATTTAAAAATTTATGCGCCACTTTCGCAATGCGTGGGTGTATGATTTCAATATCTATTCCTACAGGTTGGTCATCTACAGCACAAGCGGCATAACCCTTACAATGTGAAAATGAAAAATGAAAAGGCAATCCAATTATGTAAGGCTTCCCATTATCAGCCATCACCAATTGACTTAAATCTACCTCAGGCATCATTAATTTAAATAATAACCTGACGGCTAAATGTTGTGTCCTTCTTTCCTCATTGGCAAAGGGCACCGCAAGTTGAACATCTGTCTCAAAAAAAGACGCAGGTTCTTGTATAGACCAAATGGCTAGATGGGCTGTCTCGTTAATATTTTGTTGATAAAAGAAAGGCATTTTGAATTAGATTGCGGTCTGTTTTAAAGACCGAAATTAAACATAAATCGATTAAGATGATATTATCAGATACACGCATACTAGAAGAAATTCAAAAAGGAACCATTAAAATTGAACCCTACGATCGCAAAGACTTAGGAAGTAATAGCTATGACGTGCATTTAGGCAAATGGTTAGCTACTTATGACAATGCCATTTTAGACGCGAAAGCACATAATACGATTACTTATTTTGAAATTCCTGAGGAAGGTTTTGTCTTAGAACCTACCGGATTTTATTTAGGCGTTACTTTGGAATACACCGAAACACATGCGCACGTTCCCTTTTTAGAAGGCAAGTCTTCTACTGGAAGATTAGGTATTGATATTCATGCCACTGCTGGTAAAGGAGATGTAGGTTTTTGTGGCTACTGGACTTTAGAAATTTCAGTAAAACAACCTGTTCGTGTTTACAAAGGCATGCCTATTGGACAACTTATTTATTTCCCAGTAGATGGAGAGATTGAAGTTAAATACAATCAAAAGAAAAACGCTAAATATAGCGGACAGCCTGAGAAGCCTATTGAGAGTATGATGTGGAAGAATCAGTTTTAGTGTTGTATTGCCTTTAATTTATTATAAGCAAGTACCCATAATAACACTTCATCATAACTTTTTATTCCTTTCGCCTGTTTATTCCATTGCAAGAATTGATCATAAAGTGATGTTGAAGCCGGCAGGAGCAAGTGTTGTCTTTGTATAAAAAAATCTTTTATTTTTTTTCTATCCTCTATCACCTTTGTGTCAAGTAAAGTTTTATTTCTATTCACAATGGTTTTCCATTTTTCGAAATTACCCGTTTTAGCAATTAAACTTAACTGTTCAGATTGACTATACGTAAACATTTGTATAAGCATAGAATATTTAAAAACAGGATCACTGGTTTTTGAGGCAACTATAAATGCAATAAAATTGGCTTCTGCTTCTGAGGCATAACCCATTTGGTGTGCTAGTTCATGACAACTCGTAAAAGGCAGGGTTAATAAAGGAACATCGGCCCTAATAATGGCTTCCCCCGTTAAGGGTTGATAAAATGCCATATAGCCAATATAGTCTCCCCAATTAGGGAAATGCGCCTTTTTCAAAATAGGCTTTTCAAGATGAAGGAAAGGATAGTTATTTTGGATGGCCTTGTATTCTTTTAGCGTCTGGTCAAAAACCTGCTTATAATTCAAGCTTTCGATAACCGAATCGGGTAAATTTTGCCTTGTTAAGTTCAATTGGCTGATTAAATCTAAGCTCAAAGCGTCTAGTTGAACTTCCGTATAACTGGTATCAATGCTTAAATGAAAGCTTTGAGCTGGGCTAGATTTTTGGTAGTTCAATCCCCATAAAAGCATAAAAACCACATAGACCTGCACAAGCCTCATAAGCAGTTTCTTTCCAAAATTCAATAAATCAGGCCAGAAACTATGCAGATTGAATTTATTTTTAAGTACAGATAAACTTTGTATTAATTTGATAACCAATATAATAACTATCAATAAATAGATGTACTCCCCTAATGGGACATTAGTAGCCCCTGAGATAGTTCTTAAGCATTCGCCTATGTACTGAAATAGGCCAAAACTGAAGTATTCACTTACCCCAGCTGGGAAAAAGGAATAGACTAAAATGGCCAATGCCAGACCTACCCAAAAGTAGATAAGCATAGTTTGGAGTGGTTTGGACAGTTTTTGTAGGTCTTTTTTCAAGTTTTATTGGGTTTTGGGCCATCTAGGCTTAGTCAAAGCTTCCCTTGTCAAAAGTAGGATAAACTTTGTCTTTTGATTGGTTTTTACTAACTTTGCCAACCTTATAAGTACGGTTATGAACCAAAACAGGGCTTTCGAAATAGCATTTGTGGGTTTGAGACCCGGTTTACATGAGTTCGAATACCGTATCGAGGATCAGTTCTTTAACAGTTTTGGACAACAAGA
>CANCRC010000060.1 GCA_947380435.1 Chitinophagaceae bacterium | reverse complement strand
AATCACTTAGCTAAAAACAATGATAAAATTCATATTGAGTATGAGTCTAAGCTTCATACAAATTCTTTTAATGATTTATTAGATGATGCTTATGCAAAGGATAGTGTACTACAAAGAACCACGGTAGGTATTCATAAAGATGATTTAATCATTACCATTCAAGACCAACCCTTTAAACAAGAAGCTTCACAGGGGCAAAGAAAAAGTTTATTATTCGCCATACGACTCGCAGAATGGGAATGTATTAAAAGACATAAAGGCTTCTCTCCTATTTTATTAATGGATGATATTTTTGAGAAATTAGACGAGCAAAGAATGATTCAGCTATTAGACTGGGTAAGCCATTCAACAGACGGTCAAGTCTTTATAACCGATACCCATAAGGATCGTATGGATAATTTATTAGGGAAATATTTAGCCAATTATCAGTTGATAGAACTATAATAAGCCCTAAATTGTGCCTTCTATGGGAACATTTAAATTAGGCGAAGCACTTAAGAACTTTGTACAAGGAAGCAAATTAAAAAATGGCATCAGGTCTGCTCAAATAGAAGATGTTTGGCTAGAGTTAATGGGTGTGACCATTGCAAAGTACACCGACAAAATATACATCTTTAATCAGAAGTTATTTATACAAACTAGTGTGGGCCCTTTGAAAAACGAATTAGGTTTTCAGAAATTACAAATTATAGAAAGGGTGAATGAGAAGATGGGTGAAAATACAGTCACCGAAGTAATCATTAAATAAAAAGTACTATTCTTAGAATACTTCTATAATTCTAATTAAACTTTAACCTTTCTAATTTTATTATTCTAAATAAAATTTTACTTTAAAAATTATTAGATCATTATTTTCCTAAGTAATCGATGTAGCTTGTTTTTTGCATAATGGTAGAACCATTCATTACAAGCAAACTTGGCCAAACGCGGGCTGCTGTTTTAAGCATAGTAATATCCCCTATTAAAATATTTTCTTTAGGTAAAAATTGTTGAGCACCGGCTTTATCAGATGTTACAACATACACTAACTTATATTTTTTGTGTAAGGAAGAAAGTAAATTCTCCCAAGGAATATTGGCTTCAATTTTACCTGCTAATACTAAGACATAAGGAATTTCAGTGGCAAATAAAGCCTGAGTAGTATCTACCCCATTTAGATTCGTAATTTCAAAATCTACAATGGCGGGTACTAATCCATTGCCTTTACTCATCAATACTTCTTTTCTATTTTTATATACATAGCTAGAATCAAAGTTCTCAGGGAAATGATTGGCATCAAAGAAGTAAGCCTTTCCATCTTTTTCAAATTCCATTTGAATAGAGACACTATCTTTTATAGCGCCATCAGGTTCTTTCATTTTTTCTACAATATCATTACCTGCTTTATAAGGCAAGCAGTCAATAAAGGGTAAATGATCTAAAACATAATATTGGCCATAGCCAACTGTTGTTGTAGCTAATAGTAAAACAAAAATGCCTAAATACTTATGGGTATTGGACTTGGCTTTTTTATGATTTATTAGTAAAATAACAATGGACACTAAAAGCACAATGTCTTTAATAAAGGAGGTCTTGGGTGTTAATGGAATACAATCACCAAAGCAACCACAGGTTTTTATTTTGCCTGAAAACAAGGCATAGCCTGTAAGAAAACTAAAAAATACAATAAGCCCAAGTAATAACCAAAGGGTTTGTTTGTAAGGAAATTGAATGAGTAAGGCAATGCCTGCTACTATTTCAAGCGTATTCATGACAAGCGCAAAGGCTAAAGTATAATCATTTAAAAATTGGATACCCCATACATCGAAAAACTCTTGCATTTTATAGCTAAGGCCCAAGGGGTCATTGGCTTTAATTAATCCAGAAAAAATAAAAAGTAAACCTACTGTCCAGCGTAAAATTTTAAGGAAGTTTTGCATACCTTATTTTTTAATGTTTACCTTCTGCCATTTGTATTAAAGCAAATGCTGAATAATTAAGAATGTCTACGAAATTGGCGTCAATGCCTTCACTAATAAGCGTTTTACCATCGTTGGTTAAAATTTGTCGAATGCGCATTAATTTCATTAAAATTAAGTCGGCATAACTTTCTTGACTCATATCTCTCCAAGCTTCCCCATAGTCATGATTTTTATCCATCATAGTGGTTTTAGCAAACAGTACATTTTCTTGGTATAGGGCCTGTACTTGATCAACAGGAAGTTCGTCTACCTTCGGGTCGCCTAATTTTAATTGAATTAACCCAATAACGGCATAATTAAGTATGCCTTTAAATTCAGATTGAATATCGTCTTCTACTTTTTGCGTACCTAAGTCTTGAATGGTTCTAATGCGCAAGGCCTTTATGAATATTTGGTCTACTACAGAGATAATTCTAAGTACTCTCCAGGCAGTGCCATAATCCTTTGTTTTTTTAATAAAGATGTCGCTGCAAGATGCAATAGCTTGATCAAATTGTGCGGAAGTTTGACTCATTAAATTTCGTCCGATTACTTTGTTAATTAATATCTTTGAACCACTGCAAGATAATCAATTAAGCTTAAATTAAAACTATGTTTAAAATACCTGCCAAGCATTTGGACTGGCAAATTAATAGCCCCCAGGTGATGGGTATTTTAAATATTACCCCGGACTCATTTTACGAAGCGAGCAGGCATTCAAATATAGAAAGCGCTTTAGCGCAAGCGGATCTATTTATTCAAGAAGGTGTAAATATTATTGATATAGGTGCCCAAAGTACAAGGCCTGGGGCCAATATGGAGGGCGCGGCAATTGAAATAGAAAGGTTAGTTCCTATAGTTAAAGCCATTATTGAAAAATATCCCCAACAATTAATTTCGGTGGATACATTTTATGCAAGTGTTGCCGAAGCTGCTTTAGAGGCTGGTGCACATATTATAAATGATATTAGTTGTGCGAGTATTGATGAAAATATATTGACAGTGGTAGCTAAATACAATGCAGGCTATATTGGTATGCATTTAACGGGCGGTATTGATTCCATGCATAAAGTGGAGCCTAGAGAAGATATCATAAAATCAATCATTTCTTATTTTGAAGTTAAAAAGAAATTATTAGCTAAATATGGCATTCATCATTGGGTCATTGACCCAGGTTTTGGTTTTGGAAAAACGATTGAGGAGAATTTTACAATTATTAGAAAATTAGATTCCTTAAAAATATTGGGACTTCCTATTTTAGTAGGGGCTTCTAGAAAATCGAGTTTATATAAAACCTTGGGCATTGAATCCAAAGAGGCATTAAATGCTACCACAGTAGCTAACACTGTTGCATTATTAAATGGCGCAAGTATTTTAAGAGTGCATGATGTGAAAGAGGCTGCTGAAATAATTCAACTGCTACACTATCTAAAATAAAAATGCTCCTCTTATTAGGAGAAGCATTTTATATTTTCAATTGAAAAAAGATTTTTTTTAATTATTCTTCGTAGACTTATCTTTTACAATCTTTTATTTTACTACTGGCGGTGGCGGAGGTGCAATGGTGCCTGCTTTTGGAGCAGCAGTTACATCTTTAATCTCAATATCGAAAGCTAAGTTATCATAAGCTTTAATGACACCATTTGCTTGAGGGCCATAAGCCAACATAGCAGGTATATATAAAACACCTTTTCCTCCTTTACCAAAATACTTCAATCCAATATCCCAACCTGGAATCACGCTACCTGTACCTACTTTTACATCGTAAGGTTTAGCAGCAGGATCGTTTGCTTTGATATTAGAGTCAAATACTTCACCTTTCAAAGTATATCCTTTATAAAATACGCTAGCCACTTTTGTAGAATCAATTCTGTTGGTAGCATCTCCTGCTTCTTTTGTTACAACAAATACTCCTTCTGGAGATTGTACAGCCGTAATTTTATTTTTAGCTAAATAAGCAGCAATAATTCCAATCTCTTTCGTTTTTTCTTTGTCTTGCTCTTTCTTGTAATCTGCATCTACTAATTTAACATCAGTGAATACGTCCACAATTTCAGCCTTACCTAAAATGATATCTTTAGTCTTAAACACTTCATTTAATTGTAACACTTTCATACTTACTAAAGTATCAATGCTTAAAGAGAATTCAACTTTATCTCCTTTTCTACATTTCATAATTACTTCAGTGAATGTATACTTACCTAAACGAGCAGTATCAATTGGGAAATAAACAGGTATTACACCAAAAGTTGAACTTAAAGTAGTGTCTTTAGATTTTAACTTGTACTCTACATTTAATTTAACGAACTGGCCTTGTTGTAATAATTTTTCATTACCACTACCGTGTGTAATTTTGTAAGGCATACCAGATGGGGCTTTTTCATATTGATTACAACTTGCAAGCAAGACAATAGCAGCCACTAACTTTAAACTTGATTTTATCATTTTTATTTTAATTGTGTTAATTGTGATGTATATTCTTTTATAATGTTTTTAAAATCGGTTGCGGTTTCTTCCACAGATTTTGAAGATCTTCCTCCAGCGGCATTCGCATGTCCTCCCCCTTCAAAATGTGTGCGTGCAAATATATTAACATCGAAGTTACCTTTGCTCCTAAAGCTCCATTTTCTTTCTTCTTCACGGTCAATAACAATAGCGGCTAGCTTGATGCCTTCAATTGATAACAAATAATTAACCAATCCTTCGGTATCCCCTGTTTTTAATTCAAACTTATATATATCGGTTTTAGGAATGGCCATAAAAGCTGTATTTAATTCAGGGATCACCGTCATTCTATTTAAAAAGGCATTGCCCATAAATTTCAATCTTCCCTCTGAAGAATTATCATATATTTTTTCATGGATCAATGAATGCTTCAAACCTAATTCTTTTAAGTGCGCTACAATTTTATGCACTGAAGCAGTTGTAGAGGGGAAACGGAAAGAACCTGTATCGGTCATTAGTCCTGTATATAAACTAGTAGCAATATCAAGGTTTAATAAATTACTATGCCCCGACTCTACGATGAAATTATAAATCATTTCACAAGTGGAGCTCATCATTACATCACTAATACCATAGGCAAAGGAAGGTGTATCGGGTTGTTGATGATGATCTACTAATATTTTAAGTGCTTTGGCTTCTTTAATAATGGGTTCCAAAAGTTTTGTTCGGTGCAGTATATTAAAGTCTAAACAAAACACATAATCGGCTGCCTGTATAATACTAGTAGCTTTTTCTTTATTCGCTTCAAAGTCAATCACCTCATCCGTGCCTGGCATCCAATCTAAAAAGGAAGCCCAATTCGTGGGAGATATCACCGTTACCTCATGGCCCAACTGCTTTAAAAAATGATATAGACCCAAACTAGAGCCCATCGCATCGCCGTCTGGCTTTTGATGCGAGGTAATAACAGCCTTAAAAGGTTGATTCAGAATGGGGTAAAATTGTTCAATTGATTGCATAGAGGCACAAATTTAGCGTAAATCAGATGTTTTTCAGTAAATTTGCGCCTGCAATTAGCAACTAATAACAAATTAACTATGAACCGCACATTTACAATGATTAAACCAGATGCCACTTCAAAAGGCTATACTGGAGCAATTTTAGACCAAATTATTAAGGCTGGATTTAGCGTTAAAGCCATGAAATGGACAAAATTAACGGTTGAACAAGCTGGTCAATTCTATGAGGTTCATAAAGAGCGCCCTTTTTATGGCGAATTAGTAGCCTTTATGAGTTCTGGCCCTATTGTGGCAGCTATTTTAGAAAAAGACAATGCGGTTGCCGATTTTAGAAAATTAATTGGTGCTACCAATCCTGCTCAAGCTGAAGAAGGAACTATTAGAAAGAATTTTGCAGCCTCAATGGGAGAAAATGCTGTTCACGGAAGTGATAGTGATGAGAATGCACAAATTGAAGGAAATTTCTTCTTTGCTGCTACTGAAAGGTTTTAAAATATAATATTTTTTTTTAAAAAGGCCCTTACTGATATGTAAGGGCCTTTTTATTTTTAACAAATAATTTTTTCGAGCGTATTATTTCTTGCCTCCTCTTGAAATAGGTTTACCGTACTTTTTTTGCATAATCTCTTTACGGTTCTTGCGTACATTCACTTTACTATTCTTAGCCGATTTTTCATGGAATGCAGGGCCCGATTCTTCTTTCTTAGGCACTTTAATTTGAATAATTTTCATTCTCACTTTTGGCTTCTCGTCCTCTGTTAAGATGGTTGATATTTCTAAATCATCTGGTAAGGCTAAATGTGGAATGGCCTGCTTCATTAAAGTTTCAATTCCTTTTTGTAAAACTTTTTCTTTCTCTGTTACAAAGGTAATAGCAATTCCTTTTTTATCTGCTCTTCCTGTTCTACCAATTCTGTGAATATAATTTTCAGGAACATCGGGCGTGTCAAAATTAATTACATGTGTTACTTCTGCTACATCAATACCTCTAGCCATTACATCGGTAGCAATTAAATATTTATAGACTCCTGCTTTAAATTGTTTAACGGTATTGAAACGGTGATTTTGTTCTTTGTTAGAATGTATAACGCCTACTGTTTCTGGGAACTTTTCATTTAATTGTTCAAAGAGTTGATCCGCCAAAGCCTTGGTAGCAGCGAATATAAGTACCTTGGTCATGGCCTCATTGGAACTTAATAGAAGCTCTAATAAATTTACCTTGGTATTGAAATTAGGAACATCATAGGCATGTTGAATAATATTTTCAAGTGGTGTACCTGTTGGTGCTGCTTCTACTCTTACGGGGGCGCTGAAATAATCATTCATTAATTTTTCTACATCATCGGTAATGGTAGCTGAGAAAAGTAAGTTCTGTCTTTTAGCAGGAAGTAATTCTAAAATATTTGTGATTTGTTTTCTAAAACCTAAGTTCAACATTTCATCCATTTCGTCAATGACTAGTTTTTTAATCATTTTTGTTTTAAAGGCTCCGTTCATAATTAAATCAAATAGTCTTCCGGGTGTGGCTACTATTATATCTGCCCCGCTTTCTAAGGAAATTTGTTGTGTATTAATATTCACTCCTCCAAATACGCCTACTGCAGACACACTCATATAAGGCGTTAATTTATTAGCTGCTTCCACTACTTGTACCACTAATTCTCTGGTGGGTACTAAAACTAAAATTTGAGGGTCTTTATTTTTATCGAATTTCCATTGTCTTAAACAAGGCAATAAATAAGCAAAAGTTTTACCAGTTCCTGTTTGTGCAATACCGCATACATCTCTACCTGACATGACTATTGGAAATACCCTGTGCTGAATAGTGGTTGGTTCCTTAAAACCTAGTTCATCAATGGCTCTTAATAAAGATGAATTTAAATTTAATTCTTGAAATGTCATATTGCGTAAATGTGTCGCGAAGGTAGTTTATTATAAGCGCTATTTAAGTATAAATATTGAAATACTTCAGTTCTACATTCATATAAATAACTGAATGCCATTCACTTATGTTTAATTCCATATAAAAATACATAGCAGAAAGTTCAAAAATTATTCTGCATTAAATGAATACGTACTGCATTAAAAAAATTATATTTATTCATTGAAAATTTCAACCACTTTAAAATTAAATAAATGAAATTCAGCAGTTCCTTCAAGCAATTTAGTGTACAACTATTCAAAATGTTCACTATTCTAATTTTATCAATGCAATGCACACAGGCTTCCAGCCAAAATGATGATAATATTAATAGTAGAGATATTTTATACCTCACTACGGGTGGAAAGCTACAACCCTTGCAAGCCATTATGGATATTAGACATTATAACATTGTCTTGGATGTAGATATTGCGAAACAATCTATAAGTGGCAGCACTGAAGTGAGTTTGAATTTGTCTAAAAAAACAGATACTATTTTACTGGATTTAATTCATTTATATAAGGTTACTAAAATTAAAGTGAATAATAAAGCTGCTGCTTATTATCAACACGACGATAAAATATTTATTACATCAGCTGCTGGTTTTGAAATTGGTAATCAAAAAGTATATGTTGAATACAATGGTATACCACCAGTAGCTGTTAAGCCTCCTTGGGATGGAGGATTTACTTGGAAAAAAGATAGCGCCGGAAATGATTGGGTGTCTATCAATATACAAGGTGAAGGTGGTAAAATGTATTATCCATGCAAGGATCATCCTAGTGATGAACCTAATGAAGGTGCCGATTTAAAAATTACTGTACCCGCTCCATTAGTGGTGGCTGGGCCAGGATTATTAATGAATGTAAGCACTAAGAAAAATAAGTCTACTTATCATTGGAAAACGAATTACACAATAAGCAATTATTGCATCTTATTTAATATTGGAAAGTATAAAGTGTATAAAGATGAGTTAACCACTATACTTGGTAATAAAGTTCCTATTGAATACTATGTTTTAGAAGTAGATACTATGCATGCCAAGAAAGTAATTGAAACTAAAAAAAGAGATACTAAAATTCTAGAAAAGTATTTTGGAGAATACCCTTGGGTAAAAGAAAAAATTGGTATTGCAGAAGTGCCTAATTCTGGTATGGAGCATCAGACCATGATTACTTTCGATAATAAGTTTAGATATAAAACTATTAATGGTCAAGAGTATTCAGACAATTTATTTCATGAATACGCACATGAGTGGTGGGCGAATAAAGTAACCAATAAGGACTGGGGCCATATGTGGATACAAGAAGGAATTGCTACTTATGCAGAAGCCTTGGCTATGTTAGAAATTGGAGGTGAGCCTGCTTATGATGAAATTATTGCAGGTCATAGACGTAATTCAAAAAATAGAAAGGCCATTGTTCCAGCTGGTGATGAGATAACAGAAGAAGAAGTGTATTCAGGTGGAGATATTTATGGTAAAGGATCTTTTTTCATGCATAGTTTAAGATACTTAATTGGAGATGCAATCTTCTTCCCTACTTTAAAGAAATTATCTACCGACCCGCAAACTACTTATGATAATTTTGTAACTACCATGGATGTAGAAAAATTATTTAGCACTGCGGCAGGCAAGGACTTAAAACCTTTCTTTGATTTCTTTTTACGCACTACCAATGTTTTAGATATAACAGTGAAAGAAGTAGGTTTCCAAAAATATCAAATTAAACAAAATAATTTCTTCATGCCTTTACCATTGGAAATTACTGCTAATGGTCAAACTGCTCGTACTATTATTCCTAGTGAAGGTATTATGGTGAATGCTGCAACCCCTCCACAAGTGGATACTAAAGGATTTTATTTGAAAAAAGTAACGCTACAATAAAATATTTTAATAAAATATACAATACGATTATCCTAATGAAAAGAATTATTTATTTATTGAGCACAATGCTTCTTTTAGTATCTCCTTATTCTTCAAAAGCAGATACCTACCCTATTAATAAAAACCTAGATGTTATACACTATGTATTTAATTTAAGTTTATCAGATGCCGATAATGAAATTACTGGAACTACATTAGTAACAGTTAGTTTCAAAGAAGCAGGAATGAAAAATTTTCGCCTTGATTTTATTAATAAAACCACCGCTAGAAAAGACAAAGGCATGATGGTGGATGCGGTAAGTATTAATAATACTGCTGAGGGCTATACACATGAAAACGATGAGTTAATTATTAGTTTACCAGCTCCTTCTACAAAAAACCAAACAATCACTTTCACCATTCAATACCATGGTGTTCCTTTCGATGGTTTAAGAATTGGGGCTACTAAATTAGGTGACCGTAGTTTTTTTAATGAGAACTGGCCGAATAGAGGAAGACATTGGCTGCCCATTGTAGATCATCCACATGACAAAGCCACATCTGAATTTATTGTAAAGGCACCTTCTCATTATAAAGTAGTTTCTAATGGTTTATTATTAGAAGAATCTGAATTAGGAAATAATACAAGACTTACCCATTGGAAACAATCGGTTCCAGTATCTTCTTGGTTATTTGTATTAGGTGTTGCCGATTTTGCTGTTAAATATGTAGATGAATTCAAAGGAAAATCCATTCAAACATGGGTATATGCTAAAAATAGAGAGGCTGGTTTTTATGATTTTGACGAACCTACTAAAAAGGTATTAGAATTTTATTCAAATTATGTAGGCCCTTATACTTACGAGAAATTAGCGAATATTCAAACCCCTAGTGTGAATGGTGGAATGGAAACTTCTTCTGCTATTTTTTATGGCGAAGATTTAGTAACGGGTAAGCGTGATGAAAGAACCAGAAATGTGGTGATACATGAAATTGCACATCAATGGTTTGGTAATGCAGTCACAGAAACTACTTGGGACGATGCCTGGTTAAGTGAAGGCTTTGCTACTTTCTTTACTTTATTATTTATAGAAAATGAATATGGTAAAGAAGAATACACCAAAGGCATTATTAAAGCAAGAAAGACAGTGTATGATTTGTCGGCTAAGATGCCCGATTTTAGTATTGTAAGTGAAAGAACTGCAGAAAAAGAACAAGTCACTAGTGGTATCACTTATCAAAAAGGTGCTTGGGTTTTACATATGCTTAGAAATTTAATAGGAGAAAATAATTTCAAAAAAGGAATTCAAAATTATTACGCAAAGTATTTTAATGCAAATACAAGTACCGACGAATTTAGAGCAGAGATGGAAAAAGCTGCTGGCAAGGATTTAAAATTATTTTTCAAGCAGTGGTTGTATCAGCCTATTAACCCTACAATTAATGCTAGTTGGACTTATAATACAAGTACTAAGAATTTAAATGTGCATTTAAATCAAGCGCAACAATTTTTATATAATGTACCTGTTGAGATTGGGTATTATAAAAAAGGATCTACTACCCCTACTATTCTTACTATGAATTTGAAGGATAAAGACCAAGTGTTTAGTTTTCCTTTAGCGTCTTCGCCTGAGAAATTGGAATTGGATCCTAGGAATGTACTATTGAATAATGGGAATTTGAGTAAGGAGTAGGACTATTTTAAAAGTGACTTTAGGATTGCCGTCGCTTCGCTCCGGCATCCTTTTTACCCTCAGTGCAAAAGCATAAAAACAACAGCCTATTTCATTTCATTCAATAGGCTGTATGATATTTCCATTCGCTCACAAATTCAAGCAAGCTTGATTTGTTCTCTCTTGCAAATATCAAAGCCTTAACTGACGTTAAGGCTTTTGTTTTCTTTTTTGGTCGGGTGAACAGGATTTGAACCTGCGACCACACGCCCCCCAGACGTGTACGCTACCGGACTGCGCTACCACCCGATCTAATCTATACTATTCCCAAGTTTCACTGAAATTCAAGCTATTGTGCTGATTTTGAGCCTAAAATCACAGGA
>CANCRC010000059.1 GCA_947380435.1 Chitinophagaceae bacterium | reverse complement strand
ACAACAAATAATGGTAGCCATGAACATAATGCAGGGAATGGGTTTAATAAATTATTAAGAGCAGATAATAGATTTTGGGTAAACTGGGGTAGTACTTCAAGTACTACACCTACCAACCCAGGTCAGGATCCATATTCTAGAGCAAATGTATATGATAATGCTAGTTTGCCTTTTGCAGGAGATCATACGCATCAAGTTACAGGAAATACAGCTTCAGCTGGTAGCGCAGATGGTGTTTATGGAGATACAAGACCTTATTCCTATGGAGTAAATTGGATTATTAAAATTTAAACTTCGAGATTTTTAATTCCAACTATTTAAAGTTTTCCAAAATAATTACAATGAAAAAAATTGTTCTGTTTACTATATTATCTATCTGTGTTAATTCTGTAATGGCCCAATTGCAAGAAAAATTGGGAGTGAAATCTGTTATAGCTGCCTCGTCGGTTCAGTATAATAACCTTAATTTGAATTTAACGCAAACTAGAAATGGCGTAAATGGAACCTTTAAAATAAATAGTGTTAGTGTTATAGTCGGTAGCCCATACCGAGGTGTAATTGATGCTCCACAAACCAATAATCCAAGTCAATATTATAAAATGGATTTGGGTTTTCCATGGAGTGTTCGTTATAGGTATAGTACTTTTTCCGAAGATGCAATTACTATATCAAAAGGGTATTATACAGATAAAGTAAATATCAGTTGGGGCATTAAAAACAATGTAGGGTTAATTACAAGTTTTATTATTTATAGATCAACAGATATTGTAAGTACAAACCCTGACTGGGGTAATCCAATTGCAACATTATCAAGTGCTGCACGAAGCTATGATGATATCAATACCGAAGGAGGGAAATTATATCGATACAAGATTTTGGCTACCGGTGTTGAGTCTGTTCAAAATATTTATTCCTCTTATATTATTGGTGTAGGGTATAGAAATCCAACTGCAGTGATAACTGGTAATGTGAGTTTTAGTGCTGGAAATCCGGTGAAAAATGTATTAATATCTGCCACACCTACTGGTAGTGTTTTAAATTTTGGTAACTCATTAAAAATTCCAGGAAACACTTTTGTAAAAGTACAAAGGTTGCATAAAGTATTAAAAGACTCACTTACTTTACAAGCATGGGTTAAACCTGAAACAGATTTCAATAATGACGAGATCACATTATACCAACTAATTAGTAATTTAAATGAAACACTAAATTTTAAAGTAAAATTAGGGTCGGTTAATAATAGAAATACACTTACTGTTACTGTGGGTACTCATAATATTACATTAAGTGATTATATTCCAAACGGAGAAATTGATAATAAGGGTGATGACGTTTTGGTACCCATCACAAATGTCAATAGCAATTTCACTCATTTTAGTGCAGTGTTAAGAAATAATAATGTACCAGAAATTTATATTAATGGCAGGTTAATTTCTGATGGTTATGCGGCTCAAATGAATACTATTTTGGCAAAGAATACCGCTTCTGGAACAACACCGCCTACTGTTGTTTTTACAACTTCAAACACCAACATTAATATTAATTCCAATGCAAGTGGATATCCACAAAATTGGACACAATTTAATATCGGCGGCGGTAAAACTGCCAATATAGATGATTTAAGAGTATGGGAAACTGCACTAGGACCTTCACAAATTTTAACTGATTATCGCAGAAATATAAAAGGGAATGAATCTTACTTACATACCTATATTACAGCAAATGAGGGAACAGGTAATTATGCTTATGACTTATCAAGTACTGGATTTAGCTTTCATGGTAATGATGCCGTACTAATTAGTAGCTCAACTACTCAAACTGTGAGTAATCCTCCTAGTAGTATCGTGCAATCAGGCTTGGTTGTAAATTTAGATCCTGGACAAACAAGTAGTTATCCTGGCAACGGCAATTTGTGGACAAACACGGGAAATGGTGGGTCTAGTTATAATGCCACATTGCAAAATGCACCTACCTATAGCGCAAATTATGGTGGTAATTTCGCATTTAATGGATCCAATCAAAGCACTCAAATAAATAGACCAGTTCAAGATGATTTTACATTAAGCGCATGGTTTAAAACTACTTCCACCGCTGGAGATTTGCTTGGATCTTATACTGGGATTGGTTTAATTGATGGTGAAGTACCTGGAATAGTGAATGATTTTGGTTTAACAATGGGTAATGGAAAATTAATGTTTGCAACAGGAAATCCTGATGTTACCCTTTACTCGCCTAATACTTATAATGATAATAAATGGCATAATGTTGTTTGCACAAGAGTGAAAAGCACCGGTGCTTTAGTGATGTATGTGGATGGTGTTCAAGTTGGAGTAGCAACTGGTGGCACAAACTCACTAACAGATCCTATTAATTTAAAAATTGGAGTAAGTACATTGGGTAAATATTTCCCAGGAAATATTTCAGTAATTAATATTTATAATAATGCATTAACATCTTCTCAGGTTCAACAAAATTATAATTACTTTTATTCCAGATTTACCGAACCCACATCTTCCTTTAGCAATATTATTCCAACTAATACACAGTTGGGAATTCTTGGGGTAACGGATCAGTATGGTAATTTTGTTATATCTGCAGTGCCCTATACTGGGAATGGAAATTCTTATACACTAGTCCCATCTCTTGGTAAACATCAGTTCAACCCTAAACAACAATTAGCCTATGTTGGTGTTGGTTCTACCGTTATCAATAATGTAAATTTCAAAGATATTTCTTCCTTTGTTTTTAATGGTTTGGCAGCATATGATAGTAGAGGAGTTTTCCCAACCACTTCTGATGCAGCAATTACAGGAGATATTAAAGAAAATGAATTTTATAATGCATATACAGTTGGCAATCAAAAATATCAAAAAGCGCAATACTGGGCATATAAAAATGCTTCAGGCAGGATTGATAGTTTAAAAAGGTATGCAGTTATTCCTGTTCAAGGTGCTTATGTAAATATTGACAATCAACCCGCAATAGATGCCAATAATGTACCAGTGACGACTGATATTAATGGACGTTTTAGTATACAAGTGCCCATTGGCCAACATGCTATTAGTTTAGTAAAAAGTAACCACAGCTTTTTGTACGATGGAAGGTATCCAGCTGTTACAAGTTCGGTTGTTAATGGACAAACCGTAATAACCAATACGTATCAAGATTTTTATCAGGATCAGATTGAACCCATTACTTTTATAGATACAACAAAAGTGATTGTGATTGGAAGAGTAGTAGGAGGTAATGTGCAAGCAAGTCAAACCATTGGTTTTGGTGACACTGGTAAAAAAACATACAACTATACGGATGCTGCAGGAGTAAGTCAATCTACTTTGTATACATCAATTAATAATATTGGTGTAGCAAAATTAACGCTAGGTTATATGCCTGCAGGAGCTAGTACTGTTACGCCTGAGTATAAAACTAGTTTTCAGACAAATGCTCAGACAGGAGAATTTCGTGTTAAATTGTTACCGCTTTCTTACAACCTTTCACAAAATGATTTAACTTTTAACAGTGGAATAAATCCAGGTAATAGACCATTGTTGGACCAAGACAAAACAATCAACTTCACTTCAATAAGTCCTTTACAAACGCCCACTTTTACCCAAGGAAGTACAACAATTAAAGGGGCACCCTATCAAGAAATTTTAAAGTATACATATTTTGCAAATCCTTCTTTTAATGTATTAAGTCAAAGCTCGGATGTGCAAATTGTTGCGGATGGAAATACTTATACCATTGCAAGTGATCAACCAACTCCAATATATTCGCAGTTTGGAAATTATCAAATTAATATCCAAGCACAGGAAACCTATAGCAATTTCGATCAAAGTATAACTAATCCAATTAATTCTACAGTGCCAGTTTCTGGCGGGCAACTTATTGCCACTAATAACTTGGCTTTAGACAATTCAGATTCTGTTCAGGTTTCTGCAACCGACTCAAGTGTTTTGGTATATTCATTTAGAGGCGGTATTCCAAATACCGATCCTGGTAGTGATTATAAAAGAACAATCAATTTATTATACAGATTAAATGGAATTGATTATCCAATTACCAATTATAAAACAGAAGGAATTTTGTTGGGCGGTGTATCGGATGGCACACAAACATTTGTAACTGCTGGTCCACAGATTCCAGATATTATTTTAAGAGATCCACCGGGTTCGAATAGTTCAGCCACCATTGACAAAGGATCTTCGTTTACTTTTTCAAAAGAAAGTTCATATAGTTTAAATAATGGAAGTGAAACAAGTGCTACAATACATTCTGGCTTTGAATTAAGTGTTGGTGGTTCCATCTTGGGCCCTGTTGTAAAGACAGATGTTACAGCTGATTATACAACAGGCGTAGCAATGTCTCAATCTGCAAGTAATGGCACTAGTGTAGAGAATACTTATACTTTTAACCAATCCATTTCAACAAGTGACGATCCAAGTTGGGATGGAAGTGATGCGGATTTATATATTGGATATTCTGCTAATCAGTATTATGGTACTTATAATAATTTAACTTCTTCATTGACTCCTAATAGTGCTTTGCCTATTAAAATTGTGCCTAATGCAGGAAGTAGTAATAATTATGTGTATCCTAAAATGAATAAAGCAATTTATTTTAATGAGGCACCTCAAAAAACATTTTTCATCTATTCACAACGAAGCATTATCAATGATTTAATACCCAAATACCAAAACATTATTAACCAAATTGATAGTGGTATTTTACAACAAAATACGGGCGGGGTATTGTCTAGAAATTTTTATATAAATTCTATTAATTTATGGAGAAAAGTAATTTTAAATAATGAACTTTCAAAATACAATGCTTTTAATGATAGAGATAAATTAAAGGCTTCATTAAATGGAATTGTTAATGGATTAAAAAATCCAATAACAAATACCTATTCTGCTAATGCAAAAAGTTTGATAAATGCTTTAAATGCTACTTTCTTTCAAAATATTTCCTTTGATGCTGGGGTTGGTCAAATTACGAAGTCCTATGAAGTAGAAAAAGTTAGTGCTAGTTCACTTTCTTACGATATTGAAATTGATGCATCAGTAGCTGCTACCCTAGGAGCTACCCTTAATGAGACAGGATTTGAGATTTCAACTTCAAGTAATATTGGCAGTGGATATAGTAGTTCAAGTCAAAATCAAAATAGTAATACCGCAAACGTAAGTTATACCTTAAAGGCAAATAATGCAGGTAACTTATTAAGTGTGGATGTTATTAATCCATTTGATGGGAATGGCCCCATTTTTATTACAAAAGGTGGACAAACTTCATGTCCTTATGAGGGTGCCGAGTTAACGCATTATTATAATCCTAAACATCCAAATGTAACCGATCCTAAGGCTACAATTTTAGACTTAGGTGATAATGATAGAATTCCTTTGTCATTAGCGACAGTTGCTTTAGAAAAACCAGAAATCAAAGTACTTTCATCTAATGTTACTGGCGTATACGATGGACGTAATGCTGAGTTTGTTTTAAAATTACGTAATACAAGTACTGTTAATTTAGATGCTAGTTTTTTATTAACTGTGGATCAAACTACTAATCCAGATAACGCTTTAATAAATATTGATCCAAATGGAACTATTGTGAATATACCTGCAGGACAAACTGTTACATTTACTATGACACTTAAAAAAGTAAAACAAGATCAGTTTGATTATAAAAATATAAAAGTATCACTTCAGTCACTATGTGATGGAAACGCAACAAGTTCCGTTTTAGTTTCAGCAAGTTTCGTGCCTGCATGTTCTCCAGTAAATGTGACCGCACCTTCCAACAATTGGGTGCTCAATAGAAATACTGCTTATGATGGTAATAATACCAAGCCACTTAATATTACGTTAAGTGGGTATAATACTAGCTTCTCTAGTTTTCAAAAAATTAGTTTAGAATATCGATTACAAGGGACGCCTAATTGGACAGGCTTAAGAACTTATTATAAAAATGCTGTCGATACTACTACAGCAATACAAGGAGGTGATAATAATGTTGAATTAATTAATGGTAATCAATTAAATTATCCATGGGATATTGCAGCGAGAGGTTTGAGCAATGGCATTTATGAAATTAGAGCTAGAACAACTTGTTATAATAATACTGCATATGAATCACAAATCATACAAGGAACAACAAACTTGGATGCACCAGTAGTTTTTGGAACACCAACACCAACCAATGGTATTTTAGGCATTGGAGATGATATTACTGTTCGTTTTAATAAACCGATTAAAACAAATGGAACTGTTACAAAATTTGAATTCTTAGTTCAGCAAAATCAACTTCCGGTAAGTCATCAAGTTTCCCTTGCATTTAATGGTGCTAGTAATACCGCGACGATTAATAAACCATTTATTACCACGGGAGATTTTAGTATTGAGTTTTGGATGAAAAATGCAAGTCCAAGCGGCACTTCCACATTAATAAGTCAAAATGGGGGTCTTAAAGTAGATTTAATTGACAATGTTTTAAAATATACATTAGGAGGACAAAGTATAAGTGCAACTATTTTAAAAGATGGGAACTTTAATCATTATACACTTTCTTATAATTCGTCAATACCTAAATTAAGTATTATTGAAAATGATAAGGAGTTAAGTTCAACCACAACACCCAATCCAATCACTACTTTAAACTTTACAAACACTAATGCTATAGTAATTGGGGGCAGTAACTTTAAAGGAAATATACATGATCTTAGATTTTGGAGTAAGCCTATTACCAGAGATCAGTCAGTTGCTAATATGAATGTAGCATTAACAGGTAGTGAAAATGGTATATTAGGATGCTGGCCAATGAACGAAGGAAACGGAACCACAGCAAAAGATATAGCAAGGTTTAAAAGCTTGGATATTGCCAATGCCAATTGGGATATTTTTCCAAAAGGCACAGCATATGACTTTAATGGTACTAATTATTTAACGACTAACGCTAATACTTTTTCAAAAGTTAATATTTCCAAAGAGATGGATGCGACTGTAACATTTTGGATGAAAACAGCTCAAACTAATGCAACCATATTGTCTAATGGAAAAGGAGATAGTACGGATATTGTTGAAAGTAATCAATTCAGAAACAAATGGTCATTTAATGTCAATATAAATGGAGGTCTTGAATTAGCAGCTGAAGGCAAAGTATATTCATTCGGAAGTTTAAAAGTGAATGATAACGGCTGGCATCATGTAGGTGTGAGTTTGACACGAAATGGTGGTTTGCAGCTTTATATAGATGGTAATCAAATGGGTTCATACGCTAATACATATGTTGGAGGTCTAGCGTCAACTAGTTTATTTATTGGAGCACGTGGTCAGTCAAATTCAACTACAAATAGTATTGATAGATACTTTGTTGGGCAAGTGGATGAACTTTGTATTTGGAATATGGCACGATCTGCTGACCAAATAAAAACAGATATGTATTTTGAGCAAAATTATACCGCTAATGGATTATTGTTTTATTCCAATTTCAATAAACCTTCAGTAGCAAATTCAAATGGCCCAAAATATTACTATCCACAGGACGCATTTACACAGGTGAGTGATTATGCATTACTTAATGGCAAAGCGTTAAGTTTTACAGACATTACACCTGCCATTAAACCTTATCGACCTACAGAATCAATTGTTGTAAATCCAGTAATTAATGGCGATCAAATTGTATTGGTTCCTGCCATTGCAAATTGGGCGAGTATTGAAGGGAAGGTGGCGTATATCACTGTTTCTAACTTAAATGATATGTATGATAATCGTCAAGCTTCACCAGTAACTTGGAGCGCTTTTATTAATAAGAATCCAATTAAAATGTTCGTGGAGGGCCAGGGGGATGTTGCCAATGTAACAAAGACAACTGATTCAAGCTTAACCTTCCAAATTACAATTGTAAATCA
This sequence comes from Chitinophagaceae bacterium, assembly GCA_947380435.1. Classification (GTDB taxonomy): domain Bacteria; phylum Bacteroidota; class Bacteroidia; order Chitinophagales; family Chitinophagaceae; genus Sediminibacterium. The sequence goes on along the minus strand of CANCRC010000059.1, from coordinate 3,408 downwards.
AGGTGGATTACCGCAACCTTATTCATTTACTGTGCCAAGTTGGTTAACATTATCAAGCACTTCAGGTACATTAGAGCCCAATAAATCGACTACCATTTTGGCTACGGTTGATATGAATTTAGCACCAGGTATTTACAATAACATTATTTCATTAACCACCAATTACGGAATCGATAAAAAGCTGCCTTTAAATTTAAGGGTACTGGTTAAAGAGCCTGTCTTAAATTATAACCCAGCTAATTATACTCAATCAATGAATATAGTGGGTAAAATAAAAGTAAATGGTGTTTTAGCAAATGATACCTATGATAAGATATATGCAGTTGGGCCAGGAGGTAGCGGATTAGAAATGCGCGGTAAGGCAGGACTTGTATATGATGCAAAATTAAATATGTATAATGTTTTTTTAACAGTTTATAGTAATGTGGTGAGTGGTGAAAATATCAATTTCTTTATATGGGATGCATCGCAAGGAAACTTCTTAGAAGCTACATTAGATAGTGCATTGAGTGTTCCTTTTATTGCAGACAAAATTATAGGTAATTATACAACACCGTCTATTTTTGAAAATACAAATGTGGCTGGGCAGATTGTTAATTTAAATCAAGGTTGGACATGGGTTTCATTCAATGTGAATGATTCAAGATTTAAATCACTAAATGATTTAACATATGGCGCAAACCTAAGTACCTCAGATTTAATACAGTCTAATGCACCTGCCTTGTTTGATTCCTATCAATTTTATGCTCCGGGTGCTACCAATAATGGATGGTCTGGTGGAGTGACCTCAAATGGAGGTATTGCAATCAATAAAATGTATAAGTTTAAATTGGCAAATGCAAATCAGATTAAATTAAAAGGAATTCCAGCAGATTTAAACACATGGGCATTTAATTTACAAACTGGTTGGAACTGGTTACCATTTGTTGCTAATAAAAATATTCCAATTGGGGATGCTTTGGCAAATTTAAATCCTACAGAGGGCGATTTGATTAAGTCACAAAATCTATTTTCAATTTATAGCAGTGCTGCCCATGCATGGAAAGGTTCACTAACTTATTTAAACCAAACAGAAGGATACATGATAAATGTTTCTAAAGCACAAACCTTAACATATACTACTTATTTAAATAAAATTAATGCCACTCCTCCATCTTATATTCAATTGATAGGTCAAGATCAAATAAAAGTAAATGCAGGAAATATCGCAAATTCTAGTATGGTTATGAATGATGTAAGTAAATCCACGCCCGTAATTTCAGCAGATTACTCTAGGTTTTCAAGTAACATGAATGCTGTCGTTAAATTGCCTGATGGATATAATGAATTGTATTTTTATAATGATGCGGGCGAATTAAGAGGTAATGCTAAAACAATGAATGTAGATGGGCAAGAACTTGCATTTATAACTGTATATGGAGATAAACCTGAGCAATTAACCGCATATATTGGTGCTAACAATACCTCAATTGCCACTCCTAAATCGCTTCAATTTTCTTCCGATGCAATTATGGGAAGCATAGCAAGCCCAATTTTAATTGAACTTCCAAAACAAGAAATAAGCATTTTCCCTAATCCATTCCATGAAGAATTAAAATTAGCCATTAATAGTAAAGAAAAAGCGGACGCAATAATTACTATATATAGCCTAGTTACAAGTCAAACTTATTATAGAAATAAATTCAATTTGAATATGGGCACCAATATATTTAAGCTATTGCCTGTTGTCCCTTCGGGAGCATATGTAATTAAAGTACAAATTGGCGATCAAATTGTGTTAAATAAACTTATAAAGGATTAATAAAAATTTTATGATAAAAAGAATAACAATTTTTATATTCCTTGTGGTCTCTTTTTCCTCTGTATATGCGCAGATACCAGGCTGGAAAGCGAATGAGCCAGATTATCAATTTACTATGACTATCGTGTCCAAGCTTAACATGGATGGGGTACAATTAGTTAATCCAAATGATATGGTTGCAGCATTTGTTGGTAATACTTGCAGGGGGGTTAGTAAACTCACTTATGTTGCTAGTGCTAAAACCTATTATGCATATTTAACAGTTTTTTCAAATACACCTGGAGAAGTTATCACTTTTTATATATACAATAGTGTTGCTAATAAAATTGTGAAAGTCAATAAAACAATATCTTTTGCTGCATATCAAAATATTGGAAATCTATATCAATCTTATAGTATTGCAGAACCAGCCCTTAGTGATAAGGCAGAGATGTTGACTTTTGGTTTTTTAAATATAAAAGCATCTTCTAATTCAATAACCCCCGGGTTAGTGAAAATTAATATTGCAAAAAATAATGCTTTAAGTAATTTGACTCCCGTTTTTACATTAAGCAAGGGCGCAAATCTTTTTAAAAATAAAATTTTACAACCCACTGGAACAAGTCCTTCGGATTTTACAAGCCCAGTTGTATTTGAGGTATTGTCTGAGGACGAATCTACATTATCATCTTATACAGTTAATGTCACGCAAGTGATTGAGCCTGCCATTTTTTACAAAAAAGATGCAGTTTGTTCCAAGCTAGGAGCCATTAGAGTACTTTCCAATAATGAAGGAGCAGTTGCTCAGATAAGTTATAATGGGAAACAAGTAGCCAGTAAAGCAATTTTAAATGGAGAAGCCATATTTGATGGTTTACTGAGTGGAACTTATGTAGCAACCATTGGCAATGACAATAAAACCATTGTTATAAATCAAAAAAACAATTAGAAATATCAAAAACAATTTTATGAAAGTAGTATTTAGAATTATTGTAGTTGTAATCGTATTATTTTTCTTTGCTGGATGTAGCAAGGATGCTGTTTGTGAGGCTGTTCAAGGGGATTGGGAGTTAGTGAATTAACATTAATGACTGAATAGTCCTGAACAGTAATGAATGTTCAGGTACTTTCCCGAACGTAAATAGATGTTCCAGAACGATAAAAAGCGTTCCGGAACAACTATTTTATCCTATTTTTCCTATATTTTTTCGATATTGTTAGAAACTGCGCTATTGTTAGCCTTCTCTATTTTTGCTACTAATTCTTCCTTTTCCTTATTTAATGACTCTATAATCGATTCATTTTGTTGTAGGTCGTGTTCTAGCATTGCTGACCTTGAAGTTAAATTCTTGATGGATTCATGATTTTTCGATGTAGCATCCTTGAGTTGTCGAATTTCCTTCGATTTTGTTACTGACGACTTTATAGCAAAATAGGCTATTCCTATTATGCCTATGCCGACTAAAACATAGGCGGCTTTTATTTTTACGTTTTTGGCTGGCTTATGAAAGCGCTCAATCATTGTTAGAAATTCTGGATTAGTCATGTTTCTGAATTTTTATGGATTGTTTAAATGGGTTTACTATGATGTTATATCCTAAGAATCCTAATGTGCTTTCTTCATGGCC
>CANCRC010000058.1 GCA_947380435.1 Chitinophagaceae bacterium | reverse complement strand
TTTATTCTTCCCCTTGTTTTGCTTTTTCAATTACCTCAAATTATATATAGTATTATATATGAATACAGATGGTTACAAAAAGCACAGGCGCAATATGAATTTGATTTAATTGTTTCGGATAATCGTTTTGGATTTTATCATAAGTCGGTGCCCTCTGTATTTATTACCCATCAGTTAAATTTACAAATGCATTTTGAAGGAGCTACGCGTCTATTTCAAAAAATACAATATGCATGGTTACAACGTTTCACTGCTTGTTGGATTCCCGATATGGAAGGCAGCAATAATTTATCGGGCATTTTAGCCAATCCAAAACATAAGCCTAGTATTCCTTTGTGGTATATGGGTTGCTTGTCAAGACTCATAGATACCCCTACTCATAATACTATTACTGTTAAAACAAATACTCTTAACAGCTCTACTAATAGTGAAAATACCAATAGTCATGATTCAACTGTTTTTTTAGGTATTGTTTCTGGACCAGAGCCACAAAGAACCTTGCTTGAAAATTTATTATGGAAAGCAGGCAATACTTTAGATATTCCTTTTGTAGTTATTGCAGGCACGCCTTCTAAAGACCAGCCCAATAAATTAATAGAGGAAAATAAAAATGCAAAACTATATGCACATTTAGCTGCACCCGAATTAATTAGTGAAATTAAACGTGCTGAATATATTATTTGTAGAGGCGGTTATACCACTTTAATGGAATTAATTCCTTTTGAAAAAAAATTAATTTTTATTCCAACCCCTGGTCAAACAGAACAAATGTATTTGGGAAAATTATGGCAACAAAAAAATTGGGCCCTTTGCTATGCACAAGAAAATTTTAAATTAAATAATGCATTAGAAGAAGCCAAAGGTTTTCATTTTAAACAAGCTCCCTTTAAAGCTTTTTCCATAGAGGCACTTGAAGCTGCCATAAAGCAGTTATCTTTATAAATATGGCAGTTCAAAAAATTAATATTGATGATTTTATAATGGAAGCAGGATCAATTATTGGTTCAAGCATTATAATAGATGTGCGAAGTCCTGCAGAATATGAACATGCACATATACCTGCTGCCCTGAACCTTCCCTTATTTGATAACGATGAGCGCGCAATGATTGGAACTACTTATAAAAAACAAAGTAGAGAGGAGGCTATTAAAGCGGGCCTACCACTATTTGGAAATAAGATGCTCTCCATGATTGAAGCCGTTGAAACCTGGATAGCTGCTATACAAAAAGACAACAATGTAACTAAGCCCACCTTGTTTGTACATTGTTGGAGAGGAGGCATGCGCAGTGCTGCAGTGGCCTGGCTATTAGATTTATATGGATATAAAGTAGTACAATTAACAGGAGGCTACAAGGCTTATAGAAATTGGGTGCTGGAACAATTTACTATTCCCTATACACTAAAAGTGTTAGGAGGTTACACGGGTTCTGGTAAAACAGAAATTTTACAGGCATTGCAAGAAAAAAATTATGCGGTGATAGATTTAGAAGGCATTGCACATCATAAGGGATCTGCCTTTGGTGCCATTGGACAATTACCACAACCCAGTCAAGAAATGTTTGAAAATATTTTAGCTAAAAAATTATGGGAGGTAAATAAAAATAATAATAGTATTTGGATAGAAGATGAAAGTCAAAGAATAGGAACCGTTTTAATTCCTACCCCTTTATTTCATTTAATGCGAAACAGTACTTGTTATTTTATGACTATTCCTTTTGAACAAAGGCTGGCCTTTATTTTAGAGGGCTACGGAAAATTTGATGCACAAAGTTTAATAGAGGCCACGGAAAGAATTCAAAAAAGATTAGGAGGCTTAGAAACTAAAAACGCTGTAGCACATATTATGCAAGGCGAATTGAAAGAAGCTTTTTCTATTTTATTAAAATACTATGACAAATGGTATGAAAAAAATGCACAAAATCAAGTGCTGCCTAAAGTAACATTAATTCCCATTTCGTCTGAAATGGTCGATCCAAATTATAATGCAAGTTTGCTAGAAAAATAAATGAATGATGCTTATCAGTATTCATTAATTAAATTATTTGGCTATCTTCAATTTTATAAATTATGCAACAATTACTTGCTTGGTGGATGTTCACCATTAGAGGTTGGAGAATTGAAGGTAAATTTCATTTTGAATTGCCTAAGTCAATTATGATAGTGGCACCTCATACCCATTGGCTTGATTTTTTTTTAGGACTAGCCGTTCGCAAAAAAATGCATTTTGAATTTGTACATTTTTTAGGCAAAAGCGAACTTTTTTGGCCTCCCCTGGGTTGGTTTTTACGCTCCCTAGGCGCCTACCCAGTGGACAGACACCAAAAACATAATATGGTAGACCAGGTCGTGGAAATTTTCAATAAAAAAGAGCGTTTTCACCTTGCACTTTCACCCGAGGGAACTCGAAAAAAAGTAACCAAGCTTAGGTCTGGCTTTTATCATATTGCCAAAAACGCCCATATTCCCATTGTCATGGTGGGTTTTGATTTTGCCGAAAGAAGAGTGGTTTTTGCCGATCCCTTTTTTGCCTCAGCAGACGAAAAAGCAGATAAATACAAAATTGTGCAGTTTTTCAAGCAGTTCAAGGGCTATATTCCCGAATATGGGATCACAGAGGACCTTGAAAATTAGTCCGCTGTTTAACAAAATATTGTTTTTCCTTATTAACTATATTAGTATTTTTGTTCTAGACCTATTTATATTCATTTTAAATAAAACAGATACAGTATGAAAAGTAAAATTTTTTTAGCGCTTGCGGTTCTTAGCATTGGTGCTTATTCTTGCGTAAGTCCTAAGAAATTGCAGGAAGCAGAAGCTAAATACGGCCAGTTGAATGGAGCTTATGCCGATTTACAAGGTAAATACCGTGATGCACAAGATGCGATCACTAAAAGTAAGACAGACGCTGATAGAGCAGCGGATAGAACAAAATCATTACAAAGCACTATTGACGAATTAAACAAACAAGTTGATTTCTTAAAAACAAATAACAATGTTGTTTTAAGTCAATTAAAAGATATGTCTGTGGTGACAGGTGCACAAGCAGAAAGTATTAAAAAGTCATTAGACAATATTGGTGCTAAGGATTTATATATCCAAGGTTTACAAAGCTCAATGGCCCGTAAAGATTCTATCAACATGAACTTGGTGATGAATTTGAAAGGTGCGATTGGCGATTTAAACGATGGCGATATCAATGTAAAAGTGGATAAAGGTGTTGTCTATGTTGATATTTCTGATAAATTATTATTTAAAAGCGGAAGCTTCAATATTACCGATAAAGCAAAAGTAGTATTAGGTAAAGTTGCTAAAGTATTAGCAGCACAACCAGCTATTGAATTTATGGTAGAAGGCCATACCGATACTAAACAATTAATTAACAGTGGTAATAATTTAATGGAAGACAACTGGGATTTGAGTGTGAAAAGAGCCACTACTATTGTTCGTGTATTACAAGACACTTATGGTATCGATCCTAAGCGTATGACTGCTGCAGGTAGAAGTGAATACATTCCTGTTGTTGAAAACGATTCTCCAGAACATAGAGCTGCAAATCGTAGAACAAGAATTGTCATTCTTCCTCAATTAGATCAATTCTTTAAATTGTTAGAGAAGAAATAGTTTCTTTTCTCTGTTTGAAAATATTGAAAACCCTTCCCGTTAATTCGAGAGGGGTTTTTTTATATAAAGTTTTCATTTTTAGTTTTCCACCTCTTACTATAATGAAAGTTCTTGCCCGTATCTTCGCAACATGCAAGATGCGTATTTAAATGGGTTGAACGAAAAGCAATTAGAGGCGGTATTACATATTAAAGGCCCCTTAATGATTATTGCTGGAGCAGGTAGTGGTAAAACAAAGGTTTTAACCACTCGTGTGGCGCATCTAATGCATAGCGGGGTGGATTCTTTTAATATATTGGCGCTTACTTTTACCAATAAGGCAGCGGCTGAAATGAAGGAGCGTGTTGAAAAGGCCTTGGGCAATACCGATGCACGCAATTTATATATTGGTACTTTTCATAGTGTGTTTGCGAGAATACTAAGGGCCGAGGCAGACAAACTAGGCTATCCAAAAAGTTTTACTATTTATGATACCGATGATTCACGCTCTGTTATTAAAGCAGTGGTGAACGATATGGGTTTAGATGATAAATTATATAAACCCAATATTGTACATAATCGTATCTCGGGTGCAAAGAATGCATTAGTAGGCCCCTCGGAATATGCGATGGATACTTTTTTAAAACAAGAGGATGCAAGATCAAACCGTCCTGCCATTGCAGAAATATATGCAAGCTATGCAGCACGTTGTTTTAAAAATGGAGCCATGGACTTTGATGATTTGCTTTTTAAAATGCATGAGCTATTACAAAACTTTCCAGAAGTCTTGCACAAGTACCAACACAAGTTTAAATATATTTTAATTGATGAGTATCAGGATACCAATCCCGTACAATATCAAATTGCCAAATTACTAGCTGCCGTGCATGAAAATTTATGCGTGGTAGGAGATGATGCGCAAAGTATTTATAGTTTCCGCGGTGCTACCATTGAAAATATTTTACAGTTCCAAAAAGATTACGACGATGTAAAGCTGGTGAAGTTGGAACAAAATTATAGAAGTAGTCAGTCCATTATTGGTGTAGCCAATCATGTGATTAAAAATAATGTTGGACAAATACCTAAAGAGTTATGGACAGAAAATGAAGCGGGCGATAAAATTAAGTTAGTGCGCACCATGACCGACAACGATGAGGGTAAATTTGTAGCCGACGCCATTCAAGAAAATAAATTAAGAAATCATTTCTATAATAAAGACTTTGCTATTTTATACCGAACCAATGCGCAAAGTAGATCCTTCGAGGAAAGCTTAAGAAGAACAGGTATAGCTTATAAGATATATGGTGGGCTTAGCTTCTATCAAAGAAAGGAAATTAAAGACTATATCGCCTACCTGCGTATTATAGCTAATACAAAGGACGAAGAAGGCTTGAAAAGAATTATTAATTATCCTGCAAGAGGTATTGGGAAAACCACCATGGAAAAATGTTTGGTCATTGCAGGTGAACAAAATATTACATTTTTTGAAGTACTAGAAAAAGCAAAAGGCTTTGGATTTAAAGCAGGTACCCTTACCGCTATTGAAGAGTTTGTGACTATGATTAAGTATTTTCAAAATCAACTTACTAAGCATAATGCTTACGATGTAGCCGTTCAAGTAGGCAAGCATACCAATTTAGTGAAGGAATTATTTAATGATAAATCTACCGAAGGTTTGGCGCGTTATGAAAACATTCAAGAATTATTAAACTCCATTAAAGAGTGGACAGAAAGCCCAAGCAATGACGACGGTGAATTAGGTGATAAAAGTTTAGGATCTTACTTACAACAAATTACTTTAATCACCGATGCCGATTCGGATAACGGTAATGAGGATACGGTAAAATTAATGACGGTGCACGCGGCTAAGGGTTTAGAGTTTGCCTGTGTGTTTTTAGTAGGATTAGAAGAGTCATTATTTCCCAGTGGAATGAGTGTGAATACCAGAGAAGAGTTAGAGGAAGAAAGAAGATTATTTTATGTAGCAGTTACGAGAGCAAAAAAACATTTATGGTTAACCTATGCCAACACACGTTATAGATATGGCCAATTAGTACAAAACGATCCTAGCCGTTTTATAGATGAAATGCCAGAAGAACAAATTGATAAAAGCAGTTCTGGCGGTGGGGCAAGAAATCAATCTAGTGGATGGGGATCGGCCTATGATAGAATGCAGGGCGGTAGTAACAAAAGCTGGATCGATCCAGAAAAGGCTACTAGTAAAAAAACAGAGGGGTCTAAACCTAGTTATTTACCAGTAGTCCCGCCCCATACTTTAAATAAAAACCATATTCCATCGGCCAATTTCACTGCCTGTGATCCTTCGGCCCTAGAGGCAGGTAATAAGATTGAGCATCAAAAATTTGGATTTGGGGTGATTAAAGAAATTGAGGGCTCGGCCCATAACCCTATTGCCATTATCCTTTTTGATAAAAATGGCGAGAAAAAGATCATGCTGAACTACGCCAAGCTTAGTATTGTACCCTAAAAGTCTTTCGATATCGGAAAAATAAAGGTCCAATTAGCCTAAAGCCCTCTTCCTGCAAGCTTTTTGATTATTTTTGTAGCGCGTTGAATTTTAAAACGCATTGAATTAAAATTGAAACTATGATTACCACAGGCAATACCATTGTAAGTATTTATACAGAAATGACTCCCAACCCAGAAACCATGAAGTTTGTGGCCAACAAACTTTTGTATCCTGGAAAAAGTATTGACATTGCTGAGGAAAGCCTTGCCTTCGCCTCACCTCTTGCTAAAGAATTATTTAGTTTCCCTTTTATTAAAAGTGTTTTTATAGCTAGCAATTTTGTGACCCTTACAAAAAACACCGAGCAAGATGATTGGCAGGATGTAATTCCTACTATTAAAACTTTCTTGAAAGAGTATTTAGAAAATGGTGGTGTAGTGGTGAATGAAGAAGAAGTGGCTAAAATGAAACAGGAAGCGAGCAACACTGTTAACGCAGATGATGATGATATCGTGAAGCGTATTAAAGAATTATTAGAAAATTATGTAAAGCCCGCAGTGGAGATGGATGGCGGTGCCATACAATTTAAAAGTTATAATGAGGGCATCGTAAATTTAATGTTACAAGGTTCTTGTAGCGGATGCCCTTCAAGCATGGTTACTTTAAAGGCAGGTATTGAAGGCATGATGAAGCGCATGATACCTGAAGTAAAAGAAGTAGTAGCCGAGGCAGAGTAGTGGTTATATTTTTTTCTTTTTTTAATTATAAAGAAAAAAATATTTAACCTCTAATGATTTTTGTTCAAAAAATTATAAATTTTTCGAACCTATTTTACAACTTTCCGTAAAGATCTCTCAATTTTTCTCGAGTCATTATGCTTTCCCAATTAGGGCCCAAAGCGTTTTCCCATAAAGGTTTCATGCCCATAGATACATTTATCATTGAATCGAACTGCTCTTCTGTTAAATTAGCACAAATACCATTAGGAATTTCAATTTTGTTTTTTTCTACCATTAGCTTGAACTCTTCTACGCCTGCTGGATAGTATTCAGCTAAATGATTCATCACTATACAATTACCAATACCATGCTTAGTGCCTAATAAATAACTAAGGCCATAACTTACTGCGTGTGCTACTCCCACTTGGCTATACGCAATACTCATACCACCTGCAAAAGAAGCCATCATTAATTGGTCGTCGCTTTCTTCATCCCATTTGTCCTTATGCACAAATATTTTTTGACATAGGTCCAATGCTTTTTCTCCGTAGCTTTTACTAAACTCATTTAAAAAAGTACCTTCTAAACTTTCAATACAATGTATATAACAATCCATACCAGTATAAAAGCGTTGATTCGCTGGAACGTTCTTCGTTAATTCAGGATCTAATACAATTTGATTAAAGGGTGTAAAGTCTGAGTTCATGCCTAATTTGCGCGTAGGCCCTGTAAGTACTGTGGTGCGGCTTACTTCAGCACCCGTTCCACTTAAGGTAGGTATACCCACTTTATAGACACCAGGTAGTTTTACTAAGTCCCAGCCTTGATAGTCTGCAGAAGAACCTGGATTGGTCATCATTAAAGAAACTGCCTTGGCTAAATCTAAGGTAGAGCCACCACCAATACCTATAATACCACTCACTTCACCAAACTCTGCTTTTAATTCTGCAGCGAGTGCATCTACTTGTTTTGTTTTAGGTTCATGCGTAACATCAACATATACAATTTTATCTTTTCCTCTTAAGGGTATTCTACTAGCCAGTGGTTTGCCCACAAAAAAATGATCTAAAAAAAATATCATTGGAAAATCGCCCTTACGATGTGGGGCAATAATTTCATCTACTTGATTGAATGAACCACGGCCATACACAACATAGTCGACCATTTTAAAATTACGAAATTGCATAGTTTTGAATTAATGTGCTAAACTTAAAATTAGAATACAAAGTTAGTTATTACCAAATAGATTGTAGCGGATAAATTTGTACATTTTTTACCGCTCCAGCTGTATTGCTTGGAAGCGTTTTTATGGTTTTATCACTATGTTTTGGAAAAGCTTGTAATGTAAATGTGGTTTCGCCATTATTTACAAACAGTTCCACAATACTATTATCTACAAAAACCTGAAATTTAATTTTATTGGAACTAGTTGTAACGGGTGCAGCGAAATAACCCATCTCAGCAAAAGCTGCATCAAAACTAGTATTGGTATTTGTCCGATGAATAAAAACTTCTTTGAGTTTTGGATCATATCCAATGACTACTCCAGTAGTCCCATCATTTAAAACACTGATGCCTGTTTTTTCTGTACTTGTAGTACTTATATCAAAATCACATTCATAAACATCCTCATGAATACCCATCGTAGAAAGAGTAATGGTTTCGTCCTTGTTTTCTAATGAAGATTTTTGAAATGCTAATTTTTTTCTTAATGCATTTAAATTTGAAATGGGTTTTTGTAAGAGTTGCCAATTACCATTTATTTTTTCAGCCCATAAATTTCTAGGTAAAGACATGGCACCCTTCCATGGATAAGTAGGAATTTTTCTTGCATAACGCCAATTGTTAACCCAAGCAATGGTTACGGGTAAATGATTGGCTGGTAATTGTCCATAACTGATGCCGGCATAGTAATCGGGGCCTGCATTGGGTCTTAAGATGGTTTTTTGATTCGGATCCATTGTAAATTGTACACCATCAAATTCACCCATAAAATATTGCATCCTTTCATGATTGGATATTTGCAAAAGCCATTTTTTTTCTTTTGAGTTCAATACTGGAATTTGAACTAAATCGGGACATTCCCAAACCCCAATCTCATCGCCCATTGGACCAAAATCACTTAAAAATTTCCAATCAATTAAATTGGTACTAGCATAAAACTGCACTTGATGTTCTTGGGGAAGATTCACACACATTACCCAATATTTTTTGGGTGCATACCAAAATACCTTGGGATCTCTAAAATCTTTTTTATTCAAATCCAATATTGGATTCTTATTATACTTAGTCCAGGTTTTTCCGTCATCGATACTATAAGCGAGATGTTGTGCTTGTTTTACGTTTTCAATATGTCCAGTATAAATAGCCACCATGGGTGGGTTGTCTTTGGTACCCAGGCCGCTGCTATTGTTTTGGTCATATACACAGGTGCCAGAAAATATCATGGTATCTTTTAATTCCGGAATGGCAATGGGTTCATGCTTCCAATGAATTAAATCCTTGCTGGTTGCGTGTCCCCAAGTCATATGCCCCCAAACGTTTTCAAAAGGATTATGTTGGTAAAATAAATGATAGACACCTTTTGCATAAACTAAGCCATTGGGATCATTGGTCCAATTTATTTTTGGACTAAAATGAAATTGAGGACGAAATTGTTCTTTGTAAAGTTTTTCTTGCGCTATTGCTTGCTTTTGATGAATGCCTATTACGAATAATAAAATAAAAATGATTTTTCTAAATGCTGCATTTTTATATTTTCTAGTTGGATAGATATTCTGCATGGGCTATTCTATTGGTATTGAATTATTGAACTAGCTTTTTTTGTAGTTCTTCTAAAGAAACCCCTTTGGTTTCAGGCACTTTAGTTAAAATCCAAACTAATTGCAAGGCCATCATGACTGTAAAAAAAGCAAAAATGGGCCAAGGATTATCTTTAAAAATACCATGTTCACTATCTAGGAAAACGGGTGTCACTAAGGTTATCAGCGCTGCAAATACCCAATGTATGCTGGCACCAAAGGCTTGTCCCTTGGCTCTAATTTGTGTAGGAAATATTTCAGAAATTAATACCCAAATTACCGCACCTTGTCCAATAGCATGTGATGCTATGAATAATAATAAAAAGCTAAGCATGAACTCGGGGGCGCTATGGTTAATAAAGCCATAGGCTACCATGGATAAACTTATAATGTATCCGAAGCATCCAATGATTAATAAAGTTTTACGACCAATACGATCAATTAACCAAAGACCTACGAATGTGAATACTAAGTTCATTAAACCTAGCGAGATCGAACTTAATAAAGAATTATTCTTTGCAAAGCCTGCTTCTTCTAAAATTCTAGGAGCATAGTATAAAAGAAAATTAATGCCCGATGCTTGATTAAAAAAAGCGACGAAAAATGCAATAGAAATTATTTTACGGTGATGCTTGGTAAATAACTGTATACTGCCTTGCGCTTTTTCTTCTTCATAAGCAGTTTTTATTTCTTGTATGGTTTGATCAATATTTTCCACACCCACAATGGCCAAGGTTTCTCTAGCACCGGCTTCGTCGTTTTTAACAGAGAATAACCATCTTGGGCTTTCTGGTAAACCTAGGGTCATAATGGTATAAATAGTAGAAGGAATTAATAAAACCGCTAGCATCCAACGCCAATCGTTGGCACCACCAAAACCTGCTAAAAAATAATTAGATAAATAAGCAATTAAAATACCAAAGACAATATTGAACTGGTACATACCTACTAACTTTCCTCTATTATTTTTATTGGAAATTTCAGAAATATAAGTAGGTGCAGCAACAGATGAAACGCCAATGGCTATACCTCCTATTAATCTAAAGAAAGAAAAAGTGTAAGGGTCTTGCGCAAAAGCAGAACCAATAGCTGATGCGACAAACATAATACCTAACCATATCAATACTTTTTTACGGCCATACTTTTCAGTGGGAGCGCCCGCAAACACAGAGCCAATAACAGTTCCCCATAATGCCATGGACATAATAAAAAATCCATGGAACAAAGGGGTTGTATGCCAAAGCTCTTGTATAGGTTTATCGGCACCAGAAATAACCACCATGTCAAAGCCAAAAATAAAACCAGCCAAGGCGGCCACTACAGTTGATTGAAATAATTTTCCTTTGTTCATGATTAAATATTAATATTATAAAGAAGGTTTCAGTAAATAATTATTTTAAATATACTTATTATTAAAGTAAGTAGTATAAACTGCTTATTTTAAAAGTTTCGCTGCTTTAATTAAATCCTCAGGGGTATCTATTTCTATACCCATATAACTTGTAACCACCATTTTCATAGCAACACCATTTTCTAAATAACGAAGGCATTCAATTTTCTCAGCAGCCTCTAGTGGTGACATGGGCCAATTGGTAAAATCAAGTAGGGCTTGTTTTTTAAAGGCGTACACACCAATATGTTCATAATAAGTTATAGCTATTGCTGTATTTCTTGGATAAGGAATTACACTGCGTGAAAAAAATAAGGCATTGCTATTTTTATCCACAGCTACTTTTACATAATTAGGATCGGCAATTAAATCGGTATTGGTTAATACTTGCATAAGTGATGCTACTTGCACCTTATCATCCTTAAAAACTGCAATGAGTTGTTCAAGGGGTTCTTTTTTTACAAAGGGTTCGTCTCCTTGTACATTCACTAC
>CANCRC010000057.1 GCA_947380435.1 Chitinophagaceae bacterium | reverse complement strand
AGCCTGTTAATGAAAAGGCCGCAACTATCAACAAGCTATTTATGGAGGAGTTGGATAAGTATAAAATTGAAACTGTTCATATTGCCTCAATAGAAGCGCAAGTAAAGGAAATTGTGTCGCAGAAGTTTAACGACAAATTGCAGGAGGATGTATCTGCAAAAAGAAAGATTACCGAATTGACTGATAAGATTGAATCACTTGAAGAAAGGTTCATCAATCAAGAATTAACCAAGGAACTTTACGATAAATACCGACTTAAATATTTGGATGAAAAGAAGCAATTAGAGGAGGAAAATATCAAAGGTGATTTTAAGAGTTCGAACTTAGAAAAAGCGGTTAAAAATGGATTGGAAATTTTGCTAGACCCTTTGCAGTTATGGGTTTCCTGCGACTATGATGATAAACAACGTCTTCAATATTTGTTCTTCCCAGAGGGAATGAGGTATGATAAGGAAAATAAGCGAGTTCGAACTCCAAGAGTGAATAGTGTGGTCTCTCTAATCTCAAGCGTGGCAAGGGTTTCGGAGGAAAATGAGAAAGGCTACCTCGTTGGAAGTAGCCTTGATTCTCGTTTCGTAGCCACGCCGGGAATCGAACCTGGATTAGGAGCTTCGGAAACTCATGTACTATCCATTGTACTACGTGGCTGAAAAAACAAAATTAGTGAAAAATAAAGTTCAAAGGTCTTAGGATAAGAAATGAACCTCTAAGCCCGCCGTAATAGCACCTTAATAGCAGCTGGTAAAAATATGCTTGTAGGCAAAGAACGCATAATTTTTATATCCTCCATTATAGTAGAGGTATTAGATAAAAATTTAAACACCGTAGCAGCTTCGTTATTGGCAAAGATGCGTTTAAATATTTCAGCACCTTCCATTTTATGGTGAAATAAAATATCTAGTAAGACGGCATCATAAAATTGGTGCCTAGTAGTATGGACCTTGGTTTGAATGGGTAAGCCTTTTTCTAACTGTGTGACAATATTTTTACATTGCTCTTGTATAAACTGAAAAGCATAACCTGTACTTGCTTTAATGGCAGCCCCTAAAGCGCCAATAGTATAAATTGGAGCCACTGTAGAAGCTAGTGCAATTTGCGTCATTGGAATGGCACCTATTTCTTCATGGGTTATTGAATATTTCATTCCGGAATACTCATTGGCTAAATAAGTATCTAATACTTTATCATATTCCGAAATCTCTAATACATTGGCTGAAAATACAGTATACTCCACCAAGGCTTCCTTTTCATTTAAAGGTAATTGATACATAAAGGCAGTGGCCCCTTGTTGTGGCACATTAAAGTCCATCAGCTTCGCAATAGCTTTATTAAATACGGGGGCTTCAAACTGCACTACCCTTCCTTTAAAATGTTGCCATAAAAAAGGGGCTTGCTTATTTGAAGAAATACTTGACTGTAAGGATTTAGAATAAGCAGCAGCAGTTGCTAACTGATTCATTTGAAAAGGAAGCAAACTAGAAAAAATATAGTCCCCCATTGCAGACCCACCCTCCCATTCTACTTTAGCGCCTTTACTAATATTAGAAGCATCTAGCACTGAGATCCCGGTTATAGTGGCTTCCTGAAAATGTATATTAGTTTTTATTTTTGCTTTGCTTAGCACTGAATTGTAAAAATCAATCCCCTGAATCATCTTATAAGAAAAGGGAGCAGTAGGGAGTTGTTTATCAGACCCATCTGCATGAATGGAAATAGTATTCCAACGGTGATGCACTAAATTTTCAAAAGTGGAAATATTTTTTTCCCAAAAACACCAGGTACGATCATTGGTTTTTTGAAAAGACTTATCAATAACTAAAATGGATTTGGATGCTAAACTAGGGGACTCCATTAAATAATGTAATAATGATAAACCAGCCCCGCCGGCTCCTGCTATAATATAGTCGTAGCTTGCTAAATTCGTATTAGATATGATAGCATTACTCATTACTTTGTAAGGCTTCGTCTCGACGCACTTTATCCCAATATTTTTTGGCAACGATTAACATACCAAAGCTTTCTCCTTCTTCTTTATCCAAATGCTTATGATGCATTTTATGTGCCCAACGAATGGCTTTGATGTAACGACTATTAGATTTAGTAAACCACTTAATTCTTTGGTGTATAATAACTTCATGCACAATAAAATAAGCAAAACCATACATAGCAACACCGGTTCCTATACCCGCTACCCAAATGGGACCAACGAAATTACCATAGAAAATACAGACCATACTGGGTATAGCAAAAATTAAAAAGAAAGCATCGTTTTTTTCTAAAAAATGACCTGTGGGTTGGTGATGGTCTTCGTGTAAATACCATAAAAAACCATGCATAACATAACGGTGGGTTAACCAAGTAATCCCTTCCATAATGCAAAAAGTAAGCAACATCACTAATATAAAAACCATAAATTCTATTTTATTAAATTGTATAACAAATTTACTACAACAAATTCAACTGACTGCGTAAAGTAGCCTTGGCTACAATAAATAATTTTCCAGGTGTGGGTATTCTAATTCTTGCTTTCAAAATAGCCTCCGGATGCGTTTTCTTTATTTTTTTAAACAAAGAATAATAATATTTAAAAGCCACATATACCCCAAATCTAGCTTTCAGCGGGAGTATTTTAATGCCCTGTAAAGCTTTTTCGAAATCGGCTTGAATATCGGCTTCAATCATTTCCTTATCTGCTTGGGTAAATTTTGCAAAATCACAGTCAGGGAAATACATTCTATCTAGGCCTTCAAAATCGGCTTTAATATCGCGTAAGAAATTTACTTTTTGAAAAGCGGCCCCTAAATGTTTTGCAGCTGGTTTCAATTTTTCAAATTGAGCCATATCCCCTTCACAAAAAATATGCAAGCACATTAAACCTACTACTTCTGCACTTCCATAAATATAGGTTTGATAAGTAGCTAAATCATATTGCTGCTTATTTAAATCCATTTCCATACTTACTAAAAAAGCTTCTAATAAGGCTGTATCAATTTTATATTTAGAAAAAGTTAATTGAAAACGGTGTAAAATGGGATTTAAACTAATGCCTTGCTCTAAAGCTAAATAAGTGTCTTTTTTAAACTGCGCAAATAAAGTGGCTTTGTCAAATTCATGAAAAGTGTCCACAATTTCATCGGCAAATCTTACAAAACCATAAATATCATATATGGGCTGACGTAAGTCGGCATGCAGTAGTTTAATAGCAGAAGAAAAACTAGAGCTATACAATAGCGTAGTGGTTTTACTGCTTAAGCCAGTGACTTCGTTATATAGTTTTAAATCAGACATTTCTAGGTTGTAAATTTATATAATTTTTGTCAATCAATTCCGCTACCACTTCCCCGCTAATTAAACTTGGCGGTACCCCAGGCCCTGGCACTGTTAATTGTCCAGTATAATACAAGTTTTTTACCTTTTTGCTTTTACAAGAAGGCTTTAAAATAGCTGTTTGTAATAGTGTATTGGCAAGACCATAGGCATTTCCCTTAAAGGAATGATAATCGTTTTTAAAATCGGATACAGCAAAGGTCCTTTTATAGACAATGCTATCTGCAATAGACTGTCCCCATCTTTGCTCTAAACGGGCTATCAGTTCCTGAAAATATTTTTCTCTTAGCTCTTCAGTATCCCCTTCTAAGCCTGCAGCTACTGGAATTAATAAAAATAAATTTTCACTGCCTGCTGGAGCCACAGTAGAATCGGTAACAGAAGGAACAGAAGCATAAAACAAAGGCTTGGTGGGCCAACTTGGTTCGGTATAAATTTCTTTACCATGAATAGCAAAGTCGGTATCAAAAAATAAAGAGTGATGCGTGACACCTTTTAATTTTTTATTCAATCCTACATAATATAATAATGAACTAGGTGCCATGGTGCGGGTATCCCAATAACTAGCAGTATAAGATTGATACTTGCTCGTTAATAATTTTGTTTCAATATGATGATAATCGCCAGCACCAATAACTACATCAAATTCATAATGCTTTTGCTCACCACTAACACTTGATTTGGTTAAACATGTTTTAGCGACACCATTGATTACTTCAATTTGTAAAGCCTCTTCAGAAAATTGAAATTGAACACCTTGGGCAACAGCCGTATCGAACATAGCTTGCACAATACTATACATACCCAATTCTGGATACCAGGTACCTCCTTTGATATCGGCGTAATTCATTAAACTATATAAGGCAGGTGTATTTTGTGGAAGGGCTCCTAAAAATAAAACGGGAAACTCCATTAAGGTTTGAATATAAGGATGTTTGAAAAAACGAGCTACATGTTTTTTCATAGATTGAAATACATCTAATTTAAAAACACCCTTGATTAAATCAATGTCTATAAATTCTTTTAAGGAGATGCCTGGCTGATGCACTAGCTTACCCACACCAATATCATACTTGTATTTGGCTTCCTCCATGAATTGATCCAAAGCCTTGGCAGCACCGGGTTCTACGCTTTCTAATAAAGCAGCTAATTCGGTATAATTCGCGGGCATATCCCAATGCGTTTCATCAAAGTAAACGCGGTAAGAGGGGTCTAGTCTTTTTAATTTATAAAAATCGGAAACTTTTTTTCCAAAGGCTGCAAAATACCTTTCAAATACATCGGGCATCCAATACCAACTTGGACCCATATCAAATGTAAAACCTTCGGCTTCAAATTTTCTGGCACGGCCTCCAGGTAAATTATGTTTTTCAATAACAGTTACTGACCATCCTTTCTTTGCTAAAAAAGTAGCTACTGACATGCCAGCAAAACCAGCACCAATCACTAATGCTTTTTTAGAAGGGGTGGACATAGTTTAGTATCGTTGAATTTTCTGTTTTAATATTTTTCTTGCAAAGTGAATTCGACTTTTGATAGTCCCTAAAGGTTCATTTAATTCT
Organism: Chitinophagaceae bacterium; assembly: GCA_947380435.1. Lineage (GTDB taxonomy): Bacteria > Bacteroidota > Bacteroidia > Chitinophagales > Chitinophagaceae > Sediminibacterium. The sequence continues at coordinate 6,924 of CANCRC010000057.1, read as the reverse complement.
TCTGCAATTTCATTATACTTATACCCTTCGAAATATAAATTAAAGGGCGTTCTAAATAATTCAGGCAAGTCGTAAATAAGCTGCTTTACTTCTCTCAAATTTAAGTTAGTCACGCCATCATTCAAAACCTTTGTTCTAGTTTGATCAATTAAAAAATCGTTAGGCGAGTTATCCAATACTACAGACTGTTTTGCTTTTTTACGGTAATCATTAATAAAAATATTACGCATAATAGTATACAACCAAGCCTTGATATTGGTACCTACATTATACTTGTCTTTATTAGACAAGGCTCTGTATAAGGTTTCCTGAAATAAATCTTTTGCTGATTCATGATCCTTAGTTAAATTAATAGCAAAGGGCTTTAGAAAATCGGCATTTTCAGTGAGTAGTAGGGTGAATTCAGCTGTTGACATATAGTTCTGTTTAACTTTAAGAGAATAAAGCTAAACATAATTATGGCTCAAATGGTAATTTTGTTTAATTTTTTGATAAAATAGTTAAACATACCGGATTTGGTAAACTAAGTATTCAACTACTATTAGCTATGGAAAATTCAATCAATTGATAATCAGTAGCTTATATGATTTAAACAGCCAGCTTATAAAATGCTGACTTAAACCCTGAAATGGAGATCCTTGAAAAACTAGATGGAATGGATAAACTGCAGGGTCTCTGCAAGACTTCTTTTTATATGTATGTTTGATCCGATTGCCCCCTTGTAGTCATGTACAATTTGACCAGATAATACAATAGGTGAGGAAGCACTTATTGTTGAAAGCTTCTCCATAAACTTATCTAGTTTAAACTTTTTAGCTGGAGAAGTAATATGACAAAATACATAATCAGGTTTCGTTTTCTGCACCAAGTATTCAAGGTCAACCATGGGTACATTGGCTCCTAAATAATCTACATATATGCCAATTTGCTTCAACAAAAAATGTACAAATAAAATACCTAATTCATGGTACTCTGCTTCTGGTAAAAATAAAACAACCCTCTTCGTGTATCTATTGACTGGCGTTAATTTCTCAATACCATAAATAATTTTCTGTCTTAAAATATTGGTGGCAAGATGCTCCTGTGCTGGATTGATATGATTGGTTACCCATAATAAACCCACCCTTTCTAAGAAAGAAAAAATTATTTCAGTAATTGTTTTTTCAACACCTTTTTGGGCAATATAATTATCTAGTTGTTGTTCAAAGGCTGGCATATTCAATGAAACCATATCCTTAATCAAATTATTCACCACCCTTTCCTTCTGTGCATCCATCTGATTAATGGTAAGAATTTTCTCTTCCATTTGATCAGGGCTCATCTTATCAATATGCGAAATCTTAAACCCGTATTTATTTAATAGAGAGACGTTTAAAATAGTCTTTAATTCAAGTGCTGAATAGGTTCTTATATTCGTTTCGGTACGAGAGGGCTGCAGGAAACTATAGCGTTGCTCCCAAATACGAATAGTATGGGCCTTAATCCCAGAAATTTGCTCTAAATCCTTGATTGAATAAGTTGGCATACCATAAGAACAACATATTTATCAAATTGTTCAGATTTTGTTTAAGAAAACCCGAAATTTCTCCAACAACTAAGGAAAACCTACTTTTTTAGCTGTCTAAGGTATTCTCCATAGCCACTTTTGGCATATTTATCGGCTAGGACTAGTAATTGGGTCTTGTCAATAAAGCCCATACGATAGGCCACCTCTTCTATACAACCTACTTTTTGACTTTGTCTTTTCTCAATAACCCTTACAAATTCACAGGCATCGGCATAGGAGTCAAAAGTACCTGTATCTAACCAAGCGGTTCCACGATTCATTATACCCACTTGTAATTTTTTACGTTCTAAATATACTTTATTGACATCTGTAATTTCATATTCCCCTCTTGGAGAAGCAGGTATGTTTTTAGCAATTTCAACCACTTCATTATCATAAAAATATAAACCAGGCACGGCATAATTGGACTTTGGTTGCTTTGGTTTTTCCTCTAAAGAAAGTGCATTGTTATTCGCATCAAACTCTACCACACCATAACGCTCAGGATCATTTACTTCATAAGCAAATACAGCTGCACCATTTACATCATTAAAAGATTGTACTAATTTACTGAAGCCAGCACCATAAAAAATATTATCCCCTAATATTAAGGCTACTTTATCCTTACCAATAAAATCGGCACCAATGACAAAGGCTTGCGCTAGTCCATTAGGCACTGCTTGTACTGCATAATGAAAAGAACAACCTATCTCAGCACCATCGCCTAATAATCTTTTGAATTGATCGCTGTCTTCTGGTGTAGTGATGATTAAAATATCCTTAATGCCCGCTAATAATAATACAGATAACGGATAATAAATCATGGGCTTATCATAGATAGGCATTAATTGCTTACTGATACCCTTGGTAATAGGATACAACCTAGTACCTGATCCGCCTGCTAATATAATTCCTTTCATATACCTAATAATTTATTTTTTAATGGTGTATATGTTTTCGCACTTGCGTGCTCAAATCATATACCTAATTTTTGTTTTTATAAACTCGCCGCATATTCCGCAAAGCTTCCTAATGTTTTATCTTTTTCTGAAAATATTAATTCCGAACTTGGTAATTTCCAATCAATGTTTAAATCCTTATCATTATACATAATACCCACTTCATTGCCTGGCTCATAAAACTTATCTACTTTATAAAAGAAAGTAGCCGATTCACTTAATACTACAAAGCCATGCGCAAATCCGGCAGGTACAAAAAATTGTTTATGATTCTCTGCTGTCAATTCAATGGTAAAATGCTGACCAAAGCTAGGAGAACCTTTTCTTAAATCAACTACTACATCTAACACTGCCCCTTCCAAAACCCTTACTAGCTTTGCTTGTGCAGAAGCGCCTCTTTGCATATGTAAACCTCTTAAAACCCCTTTGCTTGATCTAGATTGATTGTCTTGTACAAATACAATATCTAAACCACTGGCTGCATTAAAATCTCTTTGGTTAAAAGTTTCAATAAAATAACCTCTTGCATCGCCATGCACTGTGTCGTGAATAATAAAACAATCTTGTAAGGGTGTCGCTTCTATTTTCATTCTTTGGATCTAATTGTATTATTATTTTATTGCTGTCTTTTTAATTTTTCGAAAGTACTATCAAATGTTTATATCGAATTCTCTACCTGTTATTATACATGGAACTATAATAAGTCTGATAAGAACCGCTGGTTACATTTTCTAACCAAGGGCCATTATTCAAATACCAATCAATGGTGGCAGCCAAACCTTGCTCAAAAGTAACGGATGGGCTCCAACCTAATTCTTTATTTAATTTAGTGGCATCAATGGCATATCTACGGTCATGACCTGGTCGGTCTTTCACATAAGTAATTAAAGACTCACTTTCGCCCACTGCTCTTCCTAGTTTCACATCCATTTGAGCACACATTAATTTTACTAAATCAATATTGGTCCATTCATTGAATCCTCCAATATTATAAGTGTCGCCATTTTTTCCTTGATGAAAAATAATATCAATGGCACGTGCATGGTCTATAACATATAACCAATCACGGGTGTACAAGCCATCGCCATAAACAGGTAATGCTTTTTTATTGATAATATTATGAATAAATAAAGGAATTAATTTTTCTGGAAAATGGTTGGGGCCATAATTATTAGAGCAGTTAGAAACAACATAAGGTAAATGATAAGTTTCTCCGTAAGCACGCACAAAATGATCGCTGGCCGCTTTACTTGCTGAATAAGGTGAGTTAGGATCATAGGCAGTGGTTTCTTTAAACAAACCTTCCTTGCCTAGGCTACCATATACCTCGTCTGTTGAAACATGGTAAAAAATATGGTTGCGATTTTTCTCCCAAGAACCGTCATGCGCTTTTTCATAACTTAAATCGCCCTTCCAATATTCTTTAGCGGTATTTAATAAGTTCACGGTTCCAATCACATTGGTATACACAAAATCTAAGGGAGAAACAATGGACCTATCTACATGCGATTCTGCTGCCAAATGAATAACATCGGTAATAGCATGCTTTTCAAAAATGGCTTTTAAAGAATCGGCTTCTAAAATATTAGCTTTCAGAAAATGATAATTCGCTGCTTTTTCAATATCCTTTAAGTTCTCCAAATTACCTGCATAGGTAAGTGCATCTAAGTTAAAGATTTGATACTGAGGATATTTGGTCACCATTAAACGCACAACATGCGACCCAATAAATCCCGCTCCCCCTGTAATTAATATGTTTTTTCCCATCTGAATTTGTATCTTACAAAGATATTAAAACGGGGCTATTTATTACTAAATTTTTTATAATATAATATTCTATGAGTCAGCAAAGATATTATTCTTTAGATGTGTTTAGAGGCGCCACTGTGGCCCTTATGATTTTAGTGAATAATCCTGGTTCTTGGGCCCATATATACAGCCCTTTGGGTCATGCAAGCTGGCATGGTTGCACACCTACCGATTTAGTTTTTCCTTTCTTTTTATTTGCAGTGGGAAATGCCATGTCCTTTGTAATGCCCAAATTACAAAATGCAGGCGCTACTGAATTTTGGTCGAAAATAATAAAGCGAACACTTTTAATATTTGGTATTGGACTATTTTTAAACTGGAGTCCTTTTGTAAAATTCTCAGGTACTGAATTAGTTTTTAAACCTTGGGAAATGGTGCGCATTTTAGGCGTACTTCAAAGAATAGCTATTTGTTATTTTTTCGCCTCTATTATAATTTATTATGGAAAATCACGCATGGCCTTATTTATAGGTATGATGATGCTTGTAATTTATTGGGTAGCCACTTTTGCTTTAGGTGCGGCCGGACATCCATTTAGTTTATCGGGTTATTTTGGCAATAGTATTGACCAAGCCATTTTAGGCGTATCACATATTTATAAAGGAGAAGGGGTTCCCTTTGATCCGGAAGGATTAACAAGTGCCTTCCCCGCTATTGTACAAGTAATTTTAGGTTTTTTAGTGGGCGAATACATTCAGCTAAAAGGAAAAAATTACGAGATGTTAGCGCAAGTACTTTTAACGGGTACCTTACTTGTACTAGTAGGTTATATTTGGGATTTTAGTTTTCCCATTAATAAAAAAATATGGACTAGTAGTTATGTTTTATATACCACTGGGCTTGCTATGATAAGTTTAGGTATGCTTATTTATTTATTAGAGTTTCAAAATGCAAAAGGAAAATGGAGTCATTTTTTCGATGTGTTTGGAAAGAACCCTTTATTTGTATTTGTACTTAGCGGGTTTTTGCCGCGTGTATTGGCCTTGCTTAGATGGGTGGACCATACAGACGAAAAAGGAGAGCCTGTCTACACTTCAGCACTGCCTTGGTTCTACGAACATGTATGTAAAAATATCAATAGCGATTTACGCGTAGGCTCTTTTGTATATGCCTTAAGCATTATTGCTTTTTTTGGAATACTTGCTTACTACTTAGATAAGAAAAAAATATACATTAAAGTATAAAGTAAGCTTTGAAAAAATTAAAGCGCATTACTTATATACGCATATATTTAAAGGATACTTATTTGAAAAGGCTTTCTGCTTTTTCAATATTTTCAGGCTTGCCTACATCTAATAAAATACTATCACTATGGTCGTAATAACCAATACTGCCCTTTGCAGCCGCTTGTAAATACGCATCTATTAATGAAAACTTACCAGACATAGAATTCGTATTATAAAAGCTATGATGTATTATTTGAATACCACTAAAGGCTTTGGCAATAGGATTTATAAGATGCTCATGATGTTCTGTTGTATTGAGTCCTGCCCATTTTTCTTCACGTGTCGTATTATTTCTCCAACCTATTAAATTACCGTCTGTTGTAAATAATAAATTTCTACTGGACACTCTACTAGTCACCGCTAAAGTGGCAATATAATTTTCAACACCTTCTGACAATACTTTATCAGCAGCAATTAATTTATCAATATCTAAATTGGTTAAAATATCGGCGTTCATTACTAGCCAGTTCTCTTCTTTTTCAAAAAAGTTGGCAGCATATAATACACCGCCGCCTGTTTCTAATACTTCAGCAGTTTCATCGGAAATAAAAATCTTGGAACCCCATCCATTATTGGTTTTAACGGATTCTATAATTTGATTTGCAAAATGATGCACATTCACTACCACTTCATTGATGCCAAAGGCTTGTAAGTATTCAATATTTCTTTGCAACAAAGATTTTCCATTCACCATGGCCAAGGCTTTGGGATGAAAGTCAGTAAAAGGCTTGAGCCTTGTACCTAATCCTGCTGCTAAAATCATGGCTTTCATGCAAATATTATTTAACCCAATTTTCTTTATTGGTATGTGCTAGCAATACTTTGATCTTATATTTATTTCTAAGATGTCTTGCAGTTTGTTCAGCTGCAAATACACTACGGTGCTGTCCACCTGTACAGCCAAAATTAATATGTAGTGAAGTGAACCCTCTTTTTAAATAATCTTCTACGGTAATATCTATTAAATCCCAAACGCTATTTAAAAATCCGTTCATTTTAGTTCTTTGTTCTAAAAAATCTTGAACAGGTTTATCTAAACCCGATTGTTTTTTATACTCTTCTACTCTTCCTGGATTTAAAATACCTCGCATATCAAATACAAAGCCACCGCCATTATCAGAGTCATCGGCAGGAATACCTTTTTTATAACTAAAGCTATTTATGGTAATTACTAAAGGTGTATTGGCATTCGCTGTTGGCGGAGTAAAACGCTCAATCACTTCTTCACTTACCACCCAATCTAAGATGGAAGCAAAAACAGGTGTGTCTTTATCTAAAGCATAAGTCTTTAAAAAACTTTTTAAATTTTCTAAACCCAAAGGTATACTGGTTAAGAAGTGCGCCTTTCTTTCAAACAAACCTCTAAAACCATAAGCGCCTAAAA
>CANCRC010000056.1 GCA_947380435.1 Chitinophagaceae bacterium | reverse complement strand
AGTGCAAACTGTTTATGTGAGCTATATTCCAGAAAGTAAAAGTGGTTCAGATACTTCAGGTATTCATGTGAAAGGAACCCTTCATTGGGTAAGTGCGAAACATGCAGTACCTGTTGTTTTGAATGAATACGACCGTTTATTTAAAGTAGAAGATGTGGCCAGTGCTGAAGGCGACTTTAAAGACTATATCAATGAGCAATCTTTAACGAAAACTACTGCCTGGGCTGAACCTGCTTTAAAAACAGATGCTTTAGATGTACGTTTTCAATTCATAAGAAAAGGTTATTTCTATCAAGATACTTCAAGTACTAAAGACGCACTTGTGTTTAATAGAACAGTCACGCTTAAAGATGCTTGGGCTAAAGAGCAAAAAAAATAATTAATATAATTTAATTGAATGTTAACGCTCGAAAACTTTACACGAAATTGGGAAAAGATTTTTCCAGCGCTTAGCTTAAAGAAATCAACCTTTATAATAGGGGTGAGTGGCGGGGTAGACAGCATTGTACTTGCTTATTTAATGCATAAGGCGGGTGCTTGTATAAGTATGGCCCATGCGAATTTTCAATTAAGAGGGGAAGAGAGTACAAGAGATGAAAATTTTGTAAAAGCCTTTGCTGAAAAATATTCCATTCCTTTAGCCCTTAATAAATTTGAAACGGCTGCCTATGCCCAGGCCTATAAGATGGGTATTCAAGAAGCGGCTAGAGAAATGAGGTATGCTTGGTTTAGCACTTTACTATCAGATCAAGCCAATACTAAAAAGGTTTTACTCACTGCACATCATGCCGATGACCAGGTAGAAACAGTATTTATGCAACTTGCTAGAGGAACAGGCTTGCATGGTTTAACCGGTATTCCTGAAAGAAGAGAAGATGCTTTGTCTTTGGCAAGGCCTTTACTTTCTTTTTCCAAAGATGAAATTATTGAATGCGCGAAAACGAATGGTTTAGATTTTGTAGAAGATAGTTCGAACAGCAAGGACGACTATACCCGAAATTTATTTAGACATAAAATTGTACCGACCATTCAGGAAATCATACCCAATATGACTCAGAATGTGCTCGATACCATTCAAAGATTAAAAGAATCGGAAACTATTGTAGAGGCTACCGTGGCTGATTTTTGGAAAAAAGGGCTAAGGGTTCAAAAAGGCATTTTGACTATACCAGTGAAGCATTGGAAAAAAGTAAATCATAATTTCACCTATACCTGGGGGCTTATTAAAAATTATGGGTTTAAACCACAGCAAATTAGCGAAGTACATAAATTATTAGTTGCAAATAATGGAGCCTATATTGCAACGCCTTCGTACCGCTTTATTAAATTCAATGAGTCTATTCAAATTATAGATAACAATACCGAGAAGGAGCATATTGTAATTCATGTGGCAGATGGTGACTTGCAAGTAAATGAGGGCGTTTTACATTTTGAAATGAAAACAGCATTGAACTTGGGTGCAATTAAAAAAGAACCGAACTACGCTTATTTAGACGCTGATAAATTAGAATGGCCATTACTATTTAGAACCTGGCAACCTACCGATTATTTTTATCCATTAGGACTTCGCAAAAAGAAAAAATTAAATCATTTTTTAGGAGGGCTGAAACTCAGTCCTGCAGCCAAACAAAAAACGGCGGTGCTTACCATGGGTGATAAACTACTTTGGGTAGTGGGTCAGAGAATTGATGATCGTTTTAAAATAACAGATCAAACTAAAAATGTATTAGAAGTTACCTGGACAGATAAGCACTAATTTGTTCTACAAAGGCGCTTAGTACATTAAAGTTCCCTATAAAATAGCTGGTAATAATTAAAAACACAACTCCATAAAGGGATCCCCATAAGTGGGCACTATGGTTAATGCCTCCTTGTCCACTCTTCGCCAAGTAGGCTGTTAAGCCTAGGTAGATAGGGCCAAATATAAATCCAGGAATAATAGGAGGGATAATAAAAAATCCAATTTGCATAGTGGGCTGTAAGAAAATACCTACAAATACAATGGCCGATACAGCGCCAGAAGCCCCTAGGCTATTATAATTATATTGTTTGTAATGATTCAAATAAGTGGGTATTAAACAAACCAATAAGGAGGACACGTATAAGATGATATACATGGAAGAACCAGACCTGCCAAATATCATAGCAAAATATTGTTCTATATAATCGCCAAACATATAAAAGGAGAACATATTAAAAGCAAGGTGCATAAAATCGGCATGCACTAAGCCACAAGTAAAAAATCGGTACCATTCATTATTGTTATGTACTGAATAGGGATGAAAAATAAGTTTATCCATTAAAGCGTGGTTGTACATAGCTAAAACGGAAACGGCCACAGTAATAAAAGTGATATATAAAGTAATGCTCATTGGCGTAATTTATTTATTATAATTTAGTTCTTATGAAGTAGTTCTTGAATAATTTTAGTAAAATATAAATAATGTGATTAATGAAATACTAAAATTATTGATGATGGTATTTTTCATTGGCCAAGATACTACAAGCACGGTACACTTGCTCAGCTAATATTAAACGAACCAACATATGCGGGAATACTAATTCAGATAAAGACCAAGTAAACTGAGCGCGCTTTTTTATTTCTTCATCAACTCCATATGCACCTCCAATTAAAAACACAATTTTTTGGGCACTTTGATTGGCTTTCTGTTGTATTAATTTTGCTAGACCTGGTGAGCTTAACATTTTACCTGTTTCATCTAATAATATAAGAATGTCAGTTGGTTGTAAAGCTTTGAGAATACTTATGGCCTCTGCTTTTTTAATTTGGTTAGGTTCAGTGGCTTTTGCGGGGGCTATTAATTGCCAGTCAACAGGGTAGTAATGGCTTATTCTTTGTGTAAAATTAAGCACCCCCTCTTTAATATAAGATTCATGGGCCTTGCCAACAGAGATAAAAGCTATTTTCAATTAATATATTTTAAAGTTTAATATTAAATATAAAGCATTGATTGTTAAGAAAAAAATGATTTATTCTTTATATATTTATTGTACTTTAATTAGTATTGAATGCGTCTTTTCGTATATAGATTATTTTTAATATTTTTATTAACTACTAAAAGCATTTTAGTTTTTAGTCAAGACTTTTCTAACAGAGGAACAGACTTCTGGGTAGTATATAGTGGGCATATTGACGCATTAACTTCCAGAATGGCTTTATATATTACTTCCAGTGTGAATACAAGTGGAACAGTTTCAGTGAATGGGAAATCAACCGATTTTACAGTTACAGCTAATCAAGTTACGGTAGTTCAACTATCTACAACAAGTCCTCTAAGTAATGCGGATGCTTATTTAACCAATAATAATGTAAGTCAATTAGAGGTTATTGGTATCAATAAGGGTATTCATATCAAGAGTCAAAACCCTGTAGTGGTGTATTCGCATATATTAAATTCGGCGCGTTCTGGTTCTACCTTGGTGCTACCCACAAAAGTTTTGGGCCGTGAATATGTAGTAGCTACTTATAAATCCACTGGAAATATTGTTCCTATTACAGGTAATGGAGCGGAACAACAGAAGAATACAGAATTTGAAATTATTGCAACTGAAGATGGTACTAATGTAGAAATAACACCCACCAATTCAGATTACAATAATCATCATTTAGCCAATGTTACATTTGATACTTTATTAAATAAAGGAGATGTTTATCAGTTCCAAAGTTTTGAAGATTTAACCGGTACCAAAATACGGTCAGTGGCTACTTCCACTTTAACTTGTAAAAAAATTGCTGTGTATGCGGGTTCTACATGGACAGCCATGGGTTGTAGTACAGCAGGCAGCGGCGATAATTTGTACCAACAGTTATTTCCAACAAGTTCATGGGGGAAGCGTTATTATACTTCACCTTCTATAAATAGAAAATATGATTTATTTAGAATTCTAGTGCAAGACCCTGCCACACCAGTATATGTAAATGGGTCGGTATTGAATCCTTCTACATTAATCAATAATTCTTTTTATGAAATAAGTACCAACGGAGATAATACTTTTAGAGATATCTATTCAGATAAGCCCATTAGTGTTTTACAGTATTTTATTACCATGGCATGCGATGGTTCTAATGCAGGAGATCCAGAAATGATTGCTTTAAATCCTATTGAGCAAACATTAAATGATATCACTGTGATGTCTGCTAGAAGAGATTTAACCCCACCCAATACAAATATTACAAGCCATTATTTAAATATAATATTTAAATCAAATGCGCTTAGTTCTTTAAAAATTGATGGGGCTGCACCAACAGCAATACCTAAACTCATGGGTACTACTGGTTACTCTTTTATTCAAGAAGATGTAACTAGTTCAACGAATACATCACCTTCTCATAGAATAGTTTGCGATTCAGGATTTATATGTATTGCTTATGGTTTTGGTAATGTTGAATCCTATGGATACAATGCAGGGGCTAATGTTAAAGATTTGAACCAGCAGTTGACTGTGGAGAATAAGTATGCTACGGTTCAACTTCCTATTACTTGTAAGGGCACGGTTTTTACACCTTCCATAACTTTACCGTATATACCCTTATCCTTAAAATGGGTGGTACCTAAATATGATACCATTATTGATAATGCTCCTGTAGCCGATTCCTCCTATATATCAGTTACAGGTAAGTTAATATATAAATTTACTTTAAAGGCGAAATTAAAGTATGATTCAATTGGTACTTATAATATTGAACTCATTGTAAATAATCCAACTGCAGATGGTTGCAGTGGAGAGCAACAATTAAATTTTGATTTGTTGGTGACCAGTGCACCTAAGGTGGATAATAAAATTATTACAACACATTGTATTTCTGACTCGGTAACTTTAAACGATAATACCTTGTTGGCCTCAGAAGATAGAAGCTTAAGTTCCTTTATTTGGAAGGTGGAAGGGGGCGTAGAAGGGAATGCTAAATCTTTTAAATTTTTGCCCAATAGGGCGGGTAAATATGTAATTAATTATTTTGTCATAAATGATGTAGGCTGTATAAGTGATACCATTTCAAAAGAGATTTTAATTGATAGTCTACCAAAAGTAATTTTTGGAACTTCTGCATTCAAGTGTCAACAACAAGAAATAACTTTTACCGATTCCTCCACTGCCAAAGGGGCTGCTGTATTAAAGTATCTAGCTTGGAATTTTGGTGACTATTCCTCAGTAGATACTATAGATATTTCAAAAAAATCGGTAGTACATTCCTTCGATTCTTTAAGAAATTATACAGTGTCATTAGCGGTTATTACAGAAAACGGCTGTATGGCGAAGCAAAGTCAAATCATAAAAAATAATCCAATACCACAAGTAGGATTTATCTTACCTGAAGTTTGTTTATTAGACCCCTATGCACAATTTAAGGATACTACCAAAATTGCAGACCTCTCTAATAATTTCAAGTACAAATGGAATTTTGGGGATGCTGCTAATACGAGTAGTGCTAATACCGATATAACACAGAATCCGAAGCATAAATACCTCAATACGGGCGATTACACTGTTTCCTTAGAGGTTACAAGTAAGGCAGGTTGCGTAGCTTCAACAGCTGTTCAGTTTACAGTCAATGGCACTTTTCCCAATGCTAATTTTAAAGTTTTAAATGACACAGCTTTATGTTCTAATAAAGAAGTAGAGATAATGAATAAGTCTACTGTAGATATAGGTAGTATTGGTAAGATGATTATATTTTGGGATTACGATAGGAACTTAGCTGATACCACAGTAGATCAGAACCCAAGTTTTGATAAAATATATAAACACTTATATAAAAACTTTGTATTCCCTGGGAAAATGAATTTTACCATTAAGATAATGGCTTATTCCGGGGGTATTTGTGCAGATGATACTGCAAGCTCTATTACTATTGTGCCACCACCTACTGGAATATCTATTTCTTCTAATAAAAACTATGCTTGTATGGCTGATACACTCTCCTTTAGAGCCGCCATGCAAGGAGGATTGCCTCCATTCTCTTATCAATGGAAAACAGATAATGCTGCCGCTTTTTTTAAAGACAATATTTTAAATGGGGTATCTGCTGGCAATGTAAAAGTAGCTGTTACTGTAAAGGACATCAAACAATGTGCTTATGATTATGATAATTTAAAACTACTAGAAGTTAAAACTATACCTACTGCCATTTTAAAAGCAAAAGATACTATCATATGTAATGAGGATCCTATTACCTTAAAAGGAGAGGGAAATTATTTGTTTACTTGGGTATTAAATGGAACAGCTCTTTATACAAGCAGCGTAGATACTTTTTCTACAAGTAAAAATGGGTTTTATACATTAAAAGTGAATGACGGACAATGCAATTCAGTTTTATCTGATTCTATTTATATTAGAAAACTAGTCGTTCCTAAATATACATTAACTTATAATCCGGCAATTTGTATTAATACACCATTGCAATTCAATACCAATGCTGAAGATGCCAAAAATATTTATTTTAAGTGGGATTTTGGAGACACCAAAACATTTGATAAAGCAAAAGCCATTAGTCATTCATATACTGCTACCGGTTCTTATATTGTAAAACTAGCTATCACCAATGACTATTGCCCAAAGTATGAGCAATTTATACAAGGAGACTCGGTGAAAGTGGTACTACCCATTTCTCCTTCTACTTTTACTTTATTTGTTTTAGCTGATATTGATACAGTGCTTACTCCTTTAAGAAAAGATCCAGGCTATACTCAGTTTGAATGGTATCCATCCACTTATTTAAGCAATGCTTCCATTGAGCATCCTTTATTTAGAAGTAATAAATCAATTAATTATACTTTAACTAGAACTGAAGTCTTAACGGCTTGTAAGGTAGATGATATTTATAAAATGGATGTATCAGATTTAGTGGTAGCCTCTATTCCTAAAGCCTTTACACCTAATGGTGATAATTTAAACGATATTTTGAAAATTGAATATGGAGCAGGTATTAAAACTTTTCACTTCATGAAAATATTTAATAGATGGGGAAATATTGTATTTCAAACAACTAACCTAAACCAAGGTTGGGATGGAACTACCAATGGCATACCTCAGGAAATGGATGCCTATACTTATTTTATAAGCTATATCACCTATAAAGATGAATCTGTTTCAAAAACTGGTTCCTTTATTTTATTAAGATAAATGAAGAAATATATATTTTACATAGTGCTTTTTTTCTTCAGCTTATATTCAAATGTTGGGTATACACAAACGCCCTATAATTCGCAAGGTTTTATGTCTACACAATATTTTAATCCTGCCGCAGTGGGGTTTGGTATGAATGATAGATTTCAAAGTTTTTTTAGAACTCAATTTGCAGGAGTAGGAGATCCCTATAATACAGCAGGTGTTGCCCTCGATTTTGGGTTATTTAAATCGCAGGAAAACCCCTCAAATAATTTTGGTTATGGGATACAAGGTATTTCCGAAAAAGTTTTAAATGGAGTTTTGCAAACCAATTCTATCACCAATAGTTTAGCTTATCGTATTTTTTTCAATGATAAGCAAACTTCCTATTTTGCTTTGGGTATTGGCTATTCTATTTTAACTCGAACCCTTGATGCTTCTCTTTTAAGTTTTGGAGACCAATATTATTCAGGCAGGCTTTTTATTCCATCGAGTTTAGAAGCTATTAGTAAATATCCAACAAAATATTCCACCAATGCAGGATTTATGTATGGATATCAATCTGAAAAAAGCTTTATTCAAATAGGGGGTAGTGAATTTTTGGTGAATCGGACCTCTAATACTATCATCCCTGAAAATGAAACGCAGAATTATCAATTTTCTTCTTTATTCAATTTAGAATACCAACTAGAAGATAATAAAACTATTTTAATACATGCCGACTATCAGAATAGATTAGAGAAAGAATATTTTTATGCGGGTGCTGCTGTGGGTGTGCCGCTTAATAATGAAATGAATAGAGCTTATTTTGGTTGCTTTTATAGAAACAAAGATGCAGTCATTCCTTATATAGGCTTAATGTATAACAGATATAAACTAGGGCTTACCTATGATATTTATAGTAATAGTTTGACTTCCTCTAATTTAAGACCCCAGACCATTGAATTCTCTTTGTCTACTTCTTTAGGTCGTAGACATTCTGAAAATTTGAAGAGTTTATTTGATTAAAAAAGCCTCCCCGAAAAATCGGGAAGGCTTGGTGACCGCGTTAGGATTCAAACCTAAAACCCCCTCATCCGTAGTGAGGTACTCTATTCAGTTGAGCTACGCAGCCATTTCCCTAGTTAAAGGGGTTGCAAATATACTTTAAAATCCCATTTTACCCAAGTAAAAACCCTAAAATAAGGGCTTTGAACTAATAATGCCATCTCACAAACGCCTCAATAGCAGCGTATTTGGTTAAACCAAGACTTGCATACAAGTCGGCTGTATTGGCGTTTCTAATTTCAGCTCTTTGCCAGAATTCCCTTGAATCGGTACCTTGGAAAGGAACACTGTCTTTCTGTGATTGATGAATAAATATGCCAAATCTCTTTTTTAATACTTGATCGGGGCTCATAGGTACTGCCATTTCAATTTCAGATACATCCCATTCTTGCCAAGCGCCTTTATATAACCAAACCCAGCAATCTTTCACCCAAGTTTCACCAGATGCTTTTAACCTGCGTAAACTTTCAAATATAATTTCTAAGCATACTTTATGTGTACCATGTGGGTCGGCTAAATCACCTGCGCAATAAACTTGATGAGGTTTTAATTCATTCAATAAGTCCATAGTAATTCTAATATCTAATTCACTCATTGGTTTTTTATCAATAGTGCCTGTTTCATAAAAAGGCAAGTCTAGGAAATGATAATTGGAATCTTTCAAACCAACATATCTGCAAGTAGCTTTCGCTTCACATCTTCTAATGAGTCCTTTGATGGCTCTAATTTCTGCTGTATCTAAATGAGTCGATTGTTTATCAGCTAAAAATTTGCGTGCATTGATTAAAATTTCTTGGCTCTTTTTATTATCAATACCAAACAAGTCTTCAAATCCTACAGCAAAATCTAAGAAGCGCGTAACGAATTCATCGGTGACTGCAATATTACCACTAGTTTGATAAGCCACATGCACATCATGTCCTTGCTCTTGTAAGCGCATAAATGTTCCACCCATGCTAATGATATCATCATCGGGGTGGGGAGAGAATATCAACACTTTTTTAGGGTGGGGTGCACTGCGTTCTGGATGTGCAGGTATCACTGCATTGGGTTTACCACCTGGCCATCCAGTAATGGTATCGCGCAACATATAAAATACTTGCAAATTAATATCGTATACCGATTCTTTTAAAACCAATAAATCGGATAAACTATTCTCTTTATAATCATCGGCTGTTAAACTAAGAACCGTCTTACCTATTTTTAAGGCTAGGCTTATCACCGCTCTTTTAATCATTTGAGGTGTCCACTCATTAGAACCCGTTAACCAGGGTGCTTTATTTCTAGTTAAATCTGAAGCCGCTAATTCATCAATTACAAAAGTACAATCATCATGATTTTGTAAAACGCTGGCAGGAATTTGTTCAGTCACATCTCCTTCAACAGATTTAGCTACAATGGAAGCTTTATCGCCCCAAGCTAATAAAACTATTTTTTTGGCCTTCATGATACTGCTAATACCCACGGTAATAGCTAGTTTCGGCACTTTATTTAAATCGTGGAATTCATAAGTATTGGCAATTCTAGTTTGTTGGTCTAAATGTATCACTCTTGTTTTAGAGTGAAAGCTAGAACCTGGCTCATTGAAACCAATATGTCCATTTTTACCAATGCCTAATATTTGTAAATCAATACCACCTGTTTTTTCAATAATTTGCTCATAGCTGATACAAGATTCTTTTAAATTCTCTTTTGTCCATTCTCCATTGGGTAGGTGAATATTTTTAGGATCTATATCTACTAAATCAAATAAGTGTCGGTGCATAAAGCTCCAATAACTTTGGTAGGCTGTTTTTTCTATAGGATAATATTCATCTAAATTAATAGTCACTACATTTTTAAAACTTAATCCTTCCTCTTTATGAAGCCTTACTAGTTCTTTGTATAATAAAATAGGAGTAGTACCTGTGGCCATACCTAAAACACAGGTTTGTTTTTTTGCTTGTTTCTCTTTAATTAAACTGGCTATTTGAGCAGCTACTGCATTAGATCCCTCAGTAGAGTTTTTATAAATCTGAACCGGTACTTTTTCAAAAGATTCTAGCATAAAATTATTTTTATATTAATCTACCTTCGAAATTTTTATCATATTAGTAGGTAAGTGCATTTGAACAGGAGTACTTCCTGTATTTACTACCACATCATCTTTTTTAACAAATCCATTTTTCTTTAGAATTTGAATTTGATCTTTTATAATGCTATCTAAACTTTCTTCTTTGTTATAATAGAAAGCTTTTACACCCCAGCTTAAACTTAATTGATTCACTAAGCTCTTTTCTTTCGTAAATATAAATAAAGGTGATTTAGGTCTGAAACTACTTAACATGAATGCTGTGTAACCACTTTGTGTCATACCTACTAAGGCTTGCGCATTACTTTCATCTGATAACTGACAGCCACTATAACATAATGCATCACTAATAAAGGAAGGAGAGTGGGGCTGTGGTTTTAAGTCTTCAGAGCGGTTGTATTTATAACCATGTTCTTCTACTTCATTAATAATTTTACGCATGGTCTCAATAACTAATACGGGGAATTGGCCAGTAGCCGTTTCTCCACTTAACATCACTGCATCAGCACCTTCAATTACCGCATTGGCAACGTCGGTAATTTCACTACGATTAGGTTTCACTCTATCAATCATGCTTTCCATCATTTGTGTAGCCACAATTACAGGCTTAGCACGGTGTATACATTTTCTAATAAGTTCTTTTTGAATCAAAGGAATTTTTTCTACTGGAAGCTCAACGCCTAAATCGCCACGCGCAATCATAATAGCGTCGCTCGAAATAATAATATCACGAATATTGGTTAAGGCTTCTGGCATTTCAATTTTAGCAATAATTTTTGCTTTACTCTTATGCTTTTCTAAAATTGCTCTTAACATTTCAATATCGGCCACTCTTTTTACAAAGCTTAACGCAACCCAGTCTAATTCTTCTTTGATAATGAAATCGGCATCTTCTAAATCTTTTTCAGTAAGTGCAGGTAAAGAAATTTTTGTATCAGGTAGGTTAATTCCTTTTTTTGAAGAGATAATTCCACCTAAGGTTACAGCTACTTTTACATCTCCATTTTTTTCAACACTGCTCACCTTCACTTCAATCTTACCATCATCAATCATAATTAAGTTGCCTACTACCACATCTCCTGCAAGGTTAGGGTAGGATACATAAATTTTCTCAATGGTTCCAACACATTTCTCATTGGTGAAAGTTAATATATCACCTTCTTTTACCTCTAGTCGGTTGTTTTCAATTTCACCTACTCTTAATTTAGGGCCTTGTAAATCTCCAAGAATAGCAACTGTGCATCCTAATTCTTCGTTAATGCCTCTAATATTATCAATAATTTTTTTCTTATCCTCGTGACTACCATGAGAAAAATTTAATCTAAATACATTCACACCTGCAATCACTAAATTCTTTAATTGATCATAGGTTTCGCAAGCAGGGCCTACAGTGGCAACTATTTTAGTTTTGTGATGGGGTTGCTTAAATTCGGTTTTACTCATTTTGTGTTTTGGGGTTATTTTAATTTTTATTCTTTTTCTATCTTAGTTTCTTTCTTTCAGTTTCTGTTTCAATTCACAATTCTATTTCTACTAATATTTATATCTAGCTAGCTAATATTTTTACAATTCTTAACCACTCTTCAGAAATTTTTTGTTTTGCTTTTACAGCATTGTCAAGTGGAGTGTATTTCATTTTATTATCTTCAATACCCACCATAACATTATGCGTTCCATTGATTAAGCATTCAACAGCATGATAGCCCATTCTGCTTGCAATTAAACGGTCAAGGCAACTAGGTGAGCCGCCTCTTTGAATATGGCCTAAAATACAAACACGAACATCTGCATTCGGTAATTTTTCTTTTATGAAATTACCCACCTGCGTACCACCGCCAAATTCATCACCTTCAGCAACTACTATTAAGTTGACTAATTTTTTTCTT
>CANCRC010000055.1 GCA_947380435.1 Chitinophagaceae bacterium | reverse complement strand
AGAAGAACAAAAGAATATTGCATCCAAATGGTATTGCTTTCAAGAAGTTTTAAAAGAACCTAGTTTAAAAGACGATAAAAAAATTCTAAAGGCGAACCAACTTATTGAAGAGGGTATTGACAAAGAAGTAAAACAATTAATAATAGATTGGCCTGCAAAAAGTAAATCTTATCAAGAAGCATTTTTAGAAATAGATCATAAAGGGAAAAAAACCAAGCAGTCTATTCGTTTTGAAACTCCTTCTGGAACCCATATTCAAAAAATTCAAGTACCTAGTTTTAAAGACTGGGGCGATATAGCGCACTGGCATTTGAAAGAAAACTTGCCGGGTTATTTTCCATATACAGCCGGCGTTTTTAAATGGAAACAAAACAATGAAGACCCTACTAGAATGTTTGCTGGCGAAGGTTGTCCTGAAAGAACCAATGCAAGATTTCATTTTTTAAGTAAAGGACAAAATTCAGTTCGTCTCTCCACTGCATTTGATAGTGTGACTTTATATGGGCATGATCCTGAAAAAAGATTAGATGTATATGGAAAGATAGGTAATGCAGGAGTGAATGTGGCAAGCATTGACGATGCTAAAAAATTATATAGTGGCATTGATTTAAATAGTCCAAGCACTTCTGTGAGTATGACTATTAATGGCCCTGCACCCATACTGATGGCGCAATTTTTTAATACAGCCATAGACCAAGCCTGCGAAAAATATATTACCGCTAATAAATTATGGCCTGCAGTAAGAAAGAAAATAAAGCTCTTATTGAATGGGGCCATTCCTCCTGAATATTTCAATGTAAACAAATCATTAAATTTTAAGGACTGGCATAACGGCCTAGGCCTTCAATTATTAGGGGTTTCGGGAGATCAAGTTTTGGAGCCTGCTGTATATAATAAAATAAAACAGGAGGTATTAAGTAGTGTAAGAGGAACTTTGCAAGCCGATATCTTAAAAGAAGACCAAGCCCAAAATACTTGTATTTTTTCTACCGATTTTGCTTTAAAAATGATGGGTGATGTGCAAGCTTATTTTGCAGAAAATAAAGTAAAACATTTTTATAGTATTTCTATTTCAGGTTATCATATTGCAGAAGCGGGAGCCAATCCCATTACACAGTTAGCATTTACTTTAGCCAATGGCTTTACCTATGTTGAATATTTTATGAATAGAGGTATTGCCATAGACGATTTCACTGCGAACCTAAGTTTTTTCTTTAGCAATGGAATGGATCCGGAATATGCAGTTATTGGAAGAGTGGCTAGAAGAATTTGGGCCAATGCAATGAAACATAAATACCATGCCAATGAGCGTTCTCAAAAATTAAAATACCATATTCAAACCAGTGGTAGAAGTTTGCATGCACAGGAAATAGACTTTAATGATATAAGAACCACCCTGCAAGCCTTGTATGCTATATACGACCAATGTAATAGTTTACATACCAATGCTTATGACGAAGCCATTACCACACCTACTGAAGAAAGTGTAAGAAGAGCTTTAGCCATTCAATTAATTATTAATAAAGAATTAGGTACGACCAAGGTGGAGAATTTTCAACAAGGCAGTTTTTTAATTACGGAGCTAACCGACATAGTGGAAGAAGCAGTGATGCAAGAATTTGAAAGAATAAATAATAGAGGAGGTGTATTGGGTGCGATGGAAAGAATGTATCAACGTACAAAAATTCAAGAAGAAAGCATGCTCTATGAAACTAAAAAGCATGATGGTGAAATTCCTATTATTGGGGTGAATAGTTTTGTACATCCTAGTCAAAAAAATAATGCCGACACACAGGCCATTTTTAGATCTTCTTCTATAGAACAAAATAAGCAAATTGAAAACCTAGCTAGGTTCAAAAAAAGAAACCAATTAGTGTGTGCCCAATATCTTAAAAAGCTCCAAAAAGCAGCCTTGCAGAATGACAATATATTCTCCATTTTAATGGAAGCGGTCAAATACTGCAGTTTAGGGGAAATTTCCAATGCCCTTTATCAGGTAGGGGGTAAATACAGCCGAAATTTGTAAAAAAACGATACCTTTGCCCCTCGTTAATTACGATTAAATTCTGCGTATGAATACTGATAAAAATACAGTCATTGGTTTTGTATTATTGGCCGGTTTGTTTTTTATGTACTTCTGGTACACGAACAAGCAACAAACTGAAATAGCTACTTATAAAAAGCATTTTGATGATTCTGTAGCTATGATGAAAGCAACTGCCGATAAAGCCGCTGCTTTACAAAATCCTGTAAAATTAGATTCAACTACTGGCGCTATTGTAAACAATATAGATACTGTAAAAGAAGAGTTCAGTTATTTAGAGAATGAACTAGTGAAAGTAAAGTTTAGCAACAAAGGAGGTCAGGTTGCAGAAGTGACGCTTAAAAAATATTCGAATTATAAAAAGGAATTGGTAAAATTGGGAGATAGCAGCTCTTTAAATTATCCTATTAATATTGGAGATAATAAAGTGCTTCAAGTCAATCATATTTTATTTCCTACAAAAACCATCACTGCTGGTGAAAATGGTGCTCAAAAAATTGAGTATGCCTATACTACACCTGCTGGTAAAACTATTCGTCACCAGTTTACATTGGAAGCGAATAAATATAATGTGGATTGGAATATTCAATTAGAAGGCACCGATCAGTTATTAACGAATCAACAGCTAAATATAATTTGGGATGTACATTCTTATCAACAAGAGCGTACTTCCGTATATGAGCGTCAAATGTCCAATATTTGTTTTTCTGAAGGAGGGGCTTTTGATTATATCTCAAGCAAAACTACCAAGGCTTTTGAAAAACCTATACAATGGGTTGGTTTGGTGCAACAATTCTTTTCTACTACTTTAATAGCTAAAGAAGGGTTTTCAACAGGTAATTTAAATTGGCAAAGAAAAACAGATAGCAGTCATAATTTAGCCGCACTTCAAACACAGTTACAAACTAAAGTAGCTGGTACAAATGCTGCTATTGCCTTATCTCTTTACTATGGACCTAATGATTTTCGTATACTAAAAACGCAAGCTCCTGAGATGGAGAAAATTGTAAATTTGGGTAGAGACTTATACTCTTTTGTACGTCCTATTAATAAGTATATCTTAATGCCTGTATTTGATTTCTTCGCAGGCTTTATTAAAAATTTCGGTTGGGTTATTTTCTTATTAACCATTTTTATTAGAGTGGTTACATCTCCTCTTACTTATTCAAGTTATTTAAGCAGTGCTAAAATGAAAGTATTGAAGCCTGAATTAGATGAGATTAAGAAAAAATTAGGCGACGACCAACAAGGTTTTGCGATGGAGCAAATGAAATTATTTAGAGAAGCAGGTGTAAACCCACTAGGCGGTTGTATCCCCGCATTATTACAAATTCCTATCTTCTTTGCTTTGTATAGTTTCTTTAATTCGAATATTACCTTAAGAGGGCAGTCATTCTTATGGAGTCATGATTTATCTAGCTATGATTCTATTGCAACACTTCCTTTTACTATACCTAGTTTTGGCAACCACATTAGTTTATTTACACTTACTGCAGTTATTACTAGTTTATTAATGTCTGTGTATAATATGGCCATGACACCTACGCAAGACAATCCTGCCTTAAAGTACATGCCTTATATTTTCCCATTCGTATTACTATTTATATTTAATGGTTTGCCTTCTGCCTTAACTTGGTACTATACTGTTTCTAACGTAATTACTTTACTTATGCAGTTAGTCATTCAGAAATTTATTATTAACCATGATAAAATTTTAGCAGGCATTGAAGTGAAACGTAAAACGCCTAAAAAGAAAAGCAATTGGCAGTCTAAGTATGAACAAATGATGGAAGCACAAAAGAAAGTGCAAACCTTAAAAGACAAGACAAAAAAATAATTTAAATCCCCCCAATACCCCCTGAAGTTTAGAATTACCCCCCTAATTATAAGCCTCTTCTTGATGACGGCTACTCTGCGTGCTCAAAATAAGCAAGTAGGAGAGTGCGCCTTGCAATTTCAAATTAGCCAAGCACAAAAAAATGGAACTAGTACTTTAATTGGTAGTAAAGAGGTTTTTGTAAAAGGAAATCAGTGCAAGACTACTTTGACCACTCCGCAGTTAGTACAATCATTTATTTTTAATACCCAATTAGATAAAGCCTTTATTTTGAAAGATATTGGGCAGAGCCATTTTCTACAAACAATTGGTTACCCACCAGTGACCAAATTGACAATACTTTCAACAGAACAAATTCCTTCCGATTCTTTAGTCATTAAGTTGGGATACCCTTGTAAGTTAATGCAGCTAAGATGCAGTGACGGATCGGTCTATGCTATTGAATATACAGAAGACCTAAGTTTAACAGTGAATGAATTTGAATGGGTATTTAAAGATATTCCTGGTTTGGTTTTATCTTATACTATTACCAAAGCGAATGGACTTAGTTTTAAATATGAAGCCACTAAAATAGATTTAAGCCCTTTGTCCTTAAGTATATTTAGCGTCAACAAAGACATTTATCAAGCTATAGATGAGAAATAAAGACCTTCCTCTAGGTGTTGAATGAATACAGTAAAATCAAAATAGATTTTAATAAAAATAAACGGGTATAGGAATTAGTAATTTAGAAAGCCTTTAAAAAATTAAGGCTGAACTGCAGTAGGTGTTTTGAACTTAGACAAAACTACTTTATAGCGATAAGGAATTACATAAGTAATATTGCCCTTATTGTATTTAAGATAGTTGCTATTATTTACAGAGCCATTCATATTAACAGAAGCCACTCCTTTAAATTCTAAACTAGATTTTAAAGTATAGAAAGTAGCTGTTTTATGTGTAAGATTTCCAATGTTCTTAAGGCTGTACTTCTCCACCATTTTTTTTGATTCGGTACTACCATTTACAATAGTAGAAGCATAACTGCTAGCAGAGATGAACAACAACGAGCTTAAGCAAGTGCTAATGAATATGTTTTTTATAGTACGCATGATCAATTCAAAGGTAAGTATTTTACAATTTCGCCCGCAAATTTATTTTTAACCTATTTCTGGGGCTATGTGAAGAACAAATTATTGATAATTAACATGTTAATTGTATATTTATTTAAAGCAAGGGTAATCAGGGTTTAATTTTTAAATTATTGATAATCAATGCTTTATTCCTAACCCATTAATGAAAAAGCCATGTTCGATAACCATCGTGACGAGGAGGGCGGAGATATTCATGAGTTGATGCAAAGGTACCAGAACCTAAAACTAGGTCGGACCAACTCCTATATTGAAGAAGATGACTTTGAAAGGATCATCGAGCATCTTGATGAGAAGGATGAAATAGGGGAAGCTATTGAAGCGGCCAATATTGCCCTGAATCAATATCCTTCTTCTGCTTTACTCATGATTAAGAAGGCCGATTTATTATTAGCCACTCGAAAATACAAAGAGGCTTTACATTTATTAGATACAGCTGCCTTATATGATCATAAGGATATGAATTTATTCATATTAAAAACAGATGCTTACTTAGCATTGGACCAGCCAGAGAAAGCCATTGTATTATTACAAGAGGCATTGCATTTATTTGAAGGACCAGATAGAACCGAAGTTTTATTCGAACTAGCCGATGTATATGATGACCACGAAGCCTTTGATAAAGTGTTTGATTGCTTGCAATTAATTTTAGAAGAAGATCCTACCAATGAAGAGGCCTTGTATAAAATTTGTTTCTGGACCGACTTTACTGGAAGAAATGAAGAAAGTATAAAATTGCATCAACGCATTATTGATGAACAACCCTATAATGCTTTGGCTTGGTTTAATTTAGCAGCCGCTTACCAAGGCATTAAATTACATGAGAAAGCTATTGATGCTTATCAGTATGCCATTGTCATTGATGAGAAATTTGATTATGCGTATCGTAATATGGGCGATGCCTTTTTACGCATTCGAAAATATAGAGAAGCTATTGAAGCATTAGAAAAGGTTTTAGAATTATCAAGACCAGAGGATGTTATTTATGAAGCCATTGGCCACTGTTATCATAGAATGAAAAATTTTGCACAAGCAAGGTTTCATTATAAAAAAGCAGTACACTTAAATCCCGATGATAGCAGACTCTATCAAAAAATTGCAGGTACTTATATGCAAGAAGAGCATTGGGAATTAGCCATTAAGCAATTAGAACATGCTTTAAGAATACATAAGCACATTAATGAGTACTATATTTTAATGGGTGAGTGTTATTTACATTTATTACAGTTCAAAGAAGCGGCCCAGTTTTTTGGAACAGTAGTTAAAAATAAGCCAAAGCAAATTGCGGGATGGGAATACCTAATAAAATGTTTAGTGGCCAATGAACAATTAGACAATGCCTTGGAGCAAACAGAACTTGCTTATATGTCTACGCAAGGAAAGGTAATTTTCATATTTTATCGTAGTGCTATTTTATTTATGATGGGTAAGTCTGCAGAAGGATTATTACAATTAGAGATGGCCTTGTCTAAATCATCTAAACTATTAAAAAAATTCACCAAATTTTATCCCGAAATTGTGCATGATCCAAAAGTGGCGGAATTAATTGGACAATTTAAGAAGGGAAAAAAATCTTAATTAATTTAAGTTATCTTTGCGCCAATAATAAAATGAAAAAACACCCTAATGAATTTTAATTTGACTCAAATACCTGAAAGAACTGCCAAACCTAGAAAAAGTGGACTAACCATGGTTATGGATAAGGGACTGAGTTTTGGAGAAGCTGAAAATTTTCTAAGTGTAGCAGGAGTTCATACCGATATGATTAAATTAGGCTTTGGTACTTCTTTTGTAACACCTAATTTGAGACAAAAAATTGAATTATATCAAGCTGCAGGTATTCCAGTGTATTTCGGCGGTACTTTATTTGAAGCCTTTGTGATTAGAAACCAGTTCGAGGATTATATTGCTATGTGCAAGGATTATAAAATTGATTTAATAGAAGTGAGTGATGGTTCTATCACCATTCCGCATTCAGAAAAATGTGGTTATATAGAAAAAATTTCAAAATTTGCTACTGTACTTAGTGAAGTAGGTAGCAAGGATGCTGCACATATTATTCCACCCTATCAATGGATTGAACTAATGAGTGCAGAATTAAAAGCGGGTTCTACTTATGTAATTGCGGAAGCAAGAGAAGCAGGTAATGTAGGAATTTACAGAGGCAGTGGGGAAGTGCGTGAAGGTTTGGTGCAAGAAATTCTAACCAAAATTCCGGCAGAAAAAATTTTATGGGAAGCGCCGCAAAAAGCGCAACAACTTTATTTCTTAGAACTAGTAGGATGCAATGTGAATTTAGGAAATATTGCACCCACTGAAGTCATTCCTTTAGAAACAATGCGTATAGGACTTCGAGGTGATACTTTTGACTTATACTTAAATAAATAATTTTGCGACAGTTTGGATTAATTGGATATCCTTTATCCCATTCTTTTTCACAGAAATTTTTTACAGAAAAGTTTCTGCAGGAAAATATTGTCAATGCGAACTATACTAATTTTCCTATACCTTCTATTGAATCCTTTGCTGCTTTGTGGAAAAAAAATCCAAATTTGGAAGGCTTGAATGTGACCATTCCTTATAAAAAAGAAGTCATTCCTTTTTTACAACATAGTAGTGCTGTAGTGCAAGAAATTCATGCTTGTAATTGCATTCGAAAATTCAATAATGAGTTGTATGGTTATAATACCGATGTAATTGGTTTTGAAAAGTCTTTACTTCCTTTTTTAGAACCCCATCATACGCATGCACTCATACTCGGCACTGGAGGTGCAGCAGCAGCCGTGCAGTGGGTACTTCAAGAATTAAATATTCAGTTTCAGTTGGTTTCAAGAAAGGGAAATGCTATTGATGGAAATACACTTGAAGAAAATACTCTTGAAAAGAATGCTGAAATGAAATCGAGTATAAGCTATGAGCAATTAAATAAATCATTAGTAGAATCGCATACACTTATTATAAATACAAGCCCTCTAGGTATGTTCCCAAATGTGAATGAAGCCCCACCCATTGCTTATGAGGGTATAACTGCGAAGCATCATTTATATGATTTAGTGTATAATCCAACAGAGACTTTATTTATGCAAAAAGGTTTAGAAAAAGGAGCCACTGTTCAAAATGGATTAGCCATGCTGCATATACAAGCAGAAGAGTCTTGGGCTATATGGAATGCAAAAATGTAAATAATTGAGTGACGGCTTTTTGTCTATGACTATACATATTTTTTTCCTCCATGGTCATTTCGGCAAAACTTTTACTAGCACCTTCTGGAATAAAAATGGGATCATAACCAAAGCCCTCAGTGCCATGCATGTTTTCTGCAATTGTTCCTTTACAAATTCCTTCGAAATAAAAAACTTCTTTATTCCATAGTAAACAAATCACTGTTCTAAATTGTGCTTTGCGATGGGTAGAACCATTTAATTTTTCTAATACTTTATCAATATTGGCTTGAAAATTTCTATCGCCACCTGCATACCTTGCACTTTTCACACCTGGCTCCCCATTCAATGCTTCAATTTCTAATCCTGTATCCTCACTAAAACAATTTTGCTTGGTGATGTTTTCTATGGTAATGGCTTTCTCGTAAGCATTCTCTTGCAAGCTGTCGTGGGGCTCGGGAATATCAATGTCAATGCCTGCTTCTTTTAAAGTAATAATGGTGAAGTCGCTCCCTACTAAGGATTGAATTTCTTTTATTTTATGTTCGTTATTGGTAGCAAAAATGATAGTGTGCATGCAAGCTTATTATAATTGAAATATTTGTTTAAGCACGGTCCATAGTTTTCCTTTTTCTTTTTTCGCATCGGCACTAGTTCCTTGCATTGTAGATAATGCTGCGCTAAATAATAAATTGGCTTCACCAAGTGGTGTTGTTTTATATAAGGTAGTGGGTAATTTAATTTTTAAGTCCTTGCTATCTATATCAAATGCAATTACTAATAAAGAAGGAAGTTTAGTGAGCATTTCATGTAAGCTTGCTTTTTGATTTCCTATATTAATAAGCGCAATATCTGCAATGGTAAGTCGGCAAGCGTTTAAAATAGAAGTCAGTAAAATAAAATCGGTCTCATTTAAATACACCGAGGCTGGGTCATTTACTACTACCAATATTTTTTTATGATGGTCTCCTAAGTATTTAATAGGGCTAGCCATCTCTGTTTCATCGGTGATAGTGGCTTGTTCTTTACCTGGCAACTTATTTTCAGCAATTATAGCAGGCTTTATTTCCTTTTCAGGCAGGACCAAACTATCTTTGTATAAAGAAACTAAGACGGCAGGAGGTAATATTGTTTTTTCTACTTTCATGAAGTTGGAAAATTAATTGAAAAGACGCAGATTGAAAAATAACAGTTGTAAGTTTTCCACTTTTTTCGTTTCTTTGTAATTCGAATTCACCCTTTATAATTATCTACCATGTCGCATCCAATCATTCCTGTAACCAAGACAACCAACCCTCGTTTGCCTCATTTTAAAATGGAGACATTGCAGTTTGGAAAACATTTTACCGACCATATGCTAATGGCCGATTATGAAAATGGGGAATGGAAGAATGTGGTGATTAAGCCTTATGCTCCTTTTGAAGTAGATCCTGCTTCTGCAGTATTGCATTATGGTCAAACTATTTTCGAAGGAATTAAAGCCTATAAGAATAGCAAAGACGAAGTAGTTATTTTTAGACCCGATCAAAATTTTATTCGTTTTAATGTTTCTGCAAATAGAATGCAAATGCCTGCAGTACCTGAATGGTTATTTATGGAAGGCATAAAGCAATTAATTGCATTAGATAAAGATTGGATTCCAAGTTTGCCAGATCATTCATTATATATAAGACCCTTTATGATTGCCACCGATCCTTTTTTAGGTGTGCGTCCATCAACTACTTATAAGTTCATGATTTTATTAGGCCCTTCTGGACCTTATTTTTCTGCACCTATGAAAATTGTAATTGAAGAAAAGTATACGCGTGCAGCGCCTGGTGGTGTTGGGTATGCAAAGAATGGTGGAAATTATGGTGGTAGTTTATATCCAGTGGAGTTAGCTAAGAAAAAAGGGTTTGATCAAATACTTTGGACCGATGCATCTGAACATAAATATGTGGAAGAAGTTGGAGTGATGAATGTAATGTTTGTCATTGATGGAAAAGTAATTACACCAAGTTTAGAAAGGGGTACCGTATTAAAAGGAGTGACTAGAGATAGTGCTATTATATTATTAAGAGACATGGGCTATGTTGTAGAAGAAAGAAATTTATCGGTGGATGAAATTGTGGAAGCACATAAAAAAGGACTATTACAAGAAGTTTTTGGAGTGGGTACTGCAGCCGTGGTTTCATTTATCATCAACTTAACTTATCAAAACTATTCAATGGATTTTGATTTAGATAAGTTGAAAGTAGCGCCTTCTTTGAAGCAACATTTGAATGATATAAGAGTAGGCAATATTCCTGATAAACATAATTGGTTAGAAAAACTTCTTTCTTAGTAGTTAAATAACTGAAAATCAAGCTATTTTAATTGAATTATTGGCTCAATTGCTGTCAAAAGGGGGCATTTGGGGTATTTTTTTAAAATTAGCGAATAAACATTTTGGTATTTGGGCTACAGCCATTACCTTTGCCGTCCGAATTTTTTATAAACCGAAATTGAAAAAAACAGCAGAATAAATGCCTACTATTCAACAATTAGTGAGAAAAGGCCGTGAGATCATCAGGGCTAAAAGTAAATCAAGAGCATTGGACGCATGTCCTCAGCGTCGTGGCGTTTGTACTAGAGTGTATACAACTACACCTAAAAAACCAAACTCTGCGTTACGTAAAGTGGCTAAAGTGCGTTTGACAAATAAAATTGAAGTTATCGCGTACATTCCAGGTGAAGGGCACAACTTACAAGAGCACAGTATCGTTTTAATACGTGGTGGTCGTGTGAAAGATTTACCAGGGGTACGTTATCATATTGTACGTGGAAGCCTTGATACTGCTGGTGTTAAAGACCGTAAGCAGTCTCGTAGTAAATACGGTACAAAGAAAGAAAAAGCAAAGAAATAATTAAAAGAATTAATTTAATAAGTAACCACTAACTCATATTCGACATGCGTAAAGCACAACCTAAAAAAATTCCTCTAGCACCAGATCCTCGTTTCAACGATGTGCAAGTAACTCGTTTTATCAATAACGTAATGTTAGATGGTAAAAAGACTACAGCTTATAAAATATTTTATGATGCACTAGATAAAGTAAGCAAGTTCACAGGTGAAGATGGATATGAAATGTGGAAAAGAGCAGTGGTGAATATTACACCTGCTGTAGAAGTACGTAGCCGTCGTATTGGTGGTGCTACTTTCCAAATTCCTGCAGAAGTTCGTGCCGATCGTAAAATTTCTTTAAGCATGAAGTGGTTAGTACGTTATAGCCGTGAAAGAAACGGTAAAACAATGGCTGACAAGTTAGCGAACGAAATTATCGCAGCTACAAAGGGTGAAGGTGGAGCTTTCAAGAAAAAAGAAGATACACACCGTATGGCTGAGGCGAACAAAGCGTTCTCTCACTTTAAGATGTAATTTTAAATATATTACTGGCTTTTTAGCCTTTAAAAATAGACTAAACCTCTCTGTATCAACAGGGAGGTTTTTTTGTTGGAAAAAAAAGCCGAGAATCAGCCTTTCAATTACTAATATCGTTAACTTTGCGCCTCGGAAAATAGGACCATTTAAAATAAAAAATAACCCTTTTATGGCTGACTTGAAACTACAAAGAAACTTTGGAATTGCTGCGCACATTGATGCCGGTAAAACAACTACGACTGAACGTATCTTACGTTATACTGGTATGATCCACAAAATAGGAGAGGTCCATGATGGTGCCGCTACTACTGATTGGATGGAACAAGAAAAAGAAAGAGGTATTACTATTACTTCTGCAGCAGTAAGTTGCCAATGGCAGTTCCCTACTACATTGGGTAAAAAAGATGAAAGAACAAAAGATTATTATTTCAATATCATTGATACTCCAGGTCACGTGGATTTTACCGTAGAGGTAGAACGTTCTATGCGTGTATTGGATGGTTTGATTGCTTTGTTTTCTGCAGTAGATGGTGTAGAGCCACAATCAGAAACAGTATGGCGTCAAGCGAATCGTTATAAAGTTCCTCGTATTGGATTCGTAAATAAAATGGATCGTGCGGGTGCCGACTTCTTAATGGTGGTTACACAAGTAAGAGAAATGTTAGGTGCGAAAGCGGTACCATTACAATTACCTATCGGTGCGGAAGATCATTTCACTGGTGTAGTTGACTTAATTAGAATGAAAGCCATTATATGGGATGATGCTACTGAAGGTATGACTTATGTAGAGAATCCTATTCCTGATGATATGAAAGAAGATGTGGATTATTGGAGAGCTCAATTAATTGAAGCCGTAGCAGAATACGACGACAAATTAATGGAGAAGTTTTTTGAAAATCCAGATTCTATTTCTGAAG